>CAMPIM010000016.1 GCA_946886365.1 uncultured Novosphingobium sp. | reverse complement strand
GAGTCCAGCCCCATGTTCCGTCAGATCACCCCCACCCTCTACGTCTCCCCCCAGATCAGCGTCGATCAGGTCGAGGAAGCCAAGACGCTGGGCGTGACCGTCATCATCAACAACCGCCCCGATGATGAGGAGCCGGGCCAGACCAATGGCGCGGAAATCGAAGCCGCCGCAAAGGCTGCCGGAATCGCCTATGCCGCCGTCCCCGTC
The DNA here is from genome assembly GCA_946886365.1 of uncultured Novosphingobium sp. The sequence continues at coordinate 42,758 of CAMPIM010000016.1, read as the reverse complement.
GCCCATGGCGGCTTCGCTCCCTGGCAGCTGGACGGAATGGCCGCAGCACTGGGCCAAGCAGGCGAAGGCAAGGTCCTGGCCTATTGCCGCTCCGGCACCCGCAGCACGCTCCTTTGGGCACTGACCCGCGCCCGCGCCGGTGAACACCCCGCAGCGCTCAGCGAAAAAGCGGAAGCGGCTGGCTATGACCTCACCCCCATTCGTCAGATCATGGACGCGCTCTCCGCAGGCTGATCTTGTCCACCACAGCCGATCAATTTGACGCCATCGTCCTCGGCGCTGGCGGAGCGGGCCTCATGTGCGCGGCGTCGGCCGGGCAGCGCGGCAAGCGCGTCCTCGTCCTCGATCACTCCCATCAGCCGGGCAAGAAGATACTGATCTCCGGCGGCGGCCGCTGCAATTTCACCAACATCCACACCGCGCCCGACCGCTATCTCTCGGCCAACCCGCATTTCGCCAAGTCCGCGCTCGGCCGCTATACGGCAGCGGATTTCGTCGCGCTGGTCGATCGCCACGGCATCGCCTGGCACGAAAAGACGCTGGGCCAACTCTTCTGCGATCAGTCCGCGCGCCAGATCGTCGCCATGCTGCTCGCCGAGTGCGAAGCAGGGGGCGTCACCATCCGCTTCGGCCACCCTGTCGGCGCGATCACCCACGCCGATGGCCGATACAGTGTAACCCATGGCGGCAAGACAGCACAGGCCCCCGCGCTGGTGATCGCCACAGGTGGCCCCTCCATCCCGCAAATGGGCGCGACCGGCTTTGCCTATGACCTCGCCCGGCAGTTCGGCCTCAAGGTGGTGGAGCCGCGCCCCGCGTTGGTCCCGCTCACCCTCGGGGGCGAAGATATGCTTTTCCGCGAACTTTCCGGCGTCTCGACGCCCGTGATCGCCCGCCATGGCAAGACGGCCTTCCGCGAAGCCGCGCTGCTGACCCACCGTGGCCTGTCCGGCCCGGCCATCCTGCAAATCTCCTCCTATTGGCGTCATGGCAGCGAAGTCAGCCTCGACTTCCTGCCCGACATGCCCGCCAATTGGCTGACCGAAGCCAAGCGTAGCAAGCCGCGCACATCGCTGACCGCGCTGCTGCGCGCGCAACTCCCCGACCGCCTCGCCGACGCCTTGGCCGATCGCCTCGCGCTGCCCGGCGATCTCGGCAACATAGCCGACCGCAAGCTGGAAGAGGCGCAGCGCCGCCTTGCCGCCTGGTCCTTCGCCCCCAATGGGACCGAAGGCTTCGCCAAGGCCGAGGTCACGGTCGGCGGCATCTCGACCGCCGAACTCTCCTCCCGCACGATGGAAGCCCGCCGCATGCCCGGCCTCTACGCGATTGGCGAAGCGGTCGATGTCACCGGCTGGCTAGGCGGCTATAATTTCCAATGGGCATGGGCCAGCGGCTGGGCAGCGGGGCAGGCGATCAGCGAAGGCTAACCGACGGCCCGCAACCCATCAGTAGTTCCACTGCACCTGCGTGCGGATCAAATCACCCGTCGCCCGACCCGTCCGCCGCTCGTCCGCCTCGGCCCGCTTCATCCGGGCATAGGCTAGCGTGATTTCCAGCGCCTTCCACGGCTGCCATTCCAGCCCCAATTCAAACTCGTCCGTTTCCAGGCGAGGCGCATTGGTGGAAGCCTTCCACCCGCCACGATAATGCTGCCAGCGGCCATAAGGCACCAGCACGCCGATGGAATCCGTGGGCAGGCGATACATCATCTGGACATAGCCACCGTTCAGCTTCTTCTTTTCGATCGACTGGCTTACCCGGTCGAACTCCGGCCCCTTGCCCCAATTCCATTCGGCCTGAATGCCGAAGGGCTGGGGATAGAGCATCGCGTGGATGCCGCCGCGCTTTTCGTCATAGGACTGCTCACTGATCGCGACCGCCGATCCGTTGCGTACTTCCGGCTGGTAGTCGTTCATCATCGCCGACCCGCCGATTTCGAACACCTGATCCTCGAACATGCCGCCTAGCCCATCCAGTTCGAACGGCCATGTTGCAAAGGCAACCTTCATCAGCCCGCGATTCTGCTCGGTCTTGTTGATGCCCTGACCATTGAAGACGCCCAGACCGAACGCACCATAATTGCCGAACAGCTTCTGCCCGTCATGCCCCAGCCGGTCCCAGATCTTCTGCACCGAAGGCGGCGTGTAATAGCCGACAATGCCCAGATCACGCTCGCCCGGCACCGCGCTGTTGATCGCGTCGCTGCGATCGAGCGTCAGGCGATTGGAGGACGACTGCATATTCTCCCAGCCATAGGGCACCTTGGACTGGCCCAGGCGCACGCGGAATGTCTTGGCCTTGTCCAGGAAGACGTCGGCATAGGCGTCGCGCAGCTGTACAAAGCCTTCCCGCCGCTCACTGCCTGCCTGATTGTTTACGGCAGCGGAGAAATCGGACTGAAGGTAGAGCGACACGCGATCGGAAATATCGCCCTGAACGACAAGACGCGTCCGGCGGAGCGAGAAGCTGCTCTTGTCGGAAATTCCGCTGTCATGCACCGACCGCAGGCGCGACTGGCCTGCCGGTGCGGTGTCGTCGCCCGACAGAAACGCATTGTAACGCATCTGGGTATAGCCGCGCAGCGACAGCCGCTCATACCAGGCCTTCGACTTCTTTTCCGGCACCGATGCCTGAGTCACGACCGGCTGCGCGGGCGCAGCGGCAAGAACCGCAGGGGCGGTCGCCGAGCCCGTGACCGGAGCAGGCGTGGCCGACGCGCTCGCGCTGGCGACTTCACTGCCCTTGTTGGCGGCAAGCGCATTCGTCAGCGCCTGAACCTGTGCCTTCAACTCGTCAATCTGGCGCTGCAACGCCTCGTTGCTCTGCGCCTGCGCCACTTCCGGCATCAACGCCAGCAGGCTCACGGCCAGAGCCATGCTTTTCATCTTGGAACCTGTCACGAAAATTTCCCCTGTTTCGATCGAAGGGCGAATTATGATTTTTCAGTGACAGTTCAGTGACAAATATCTTTCGCTTACATGACAGCGAACCACTGGCGTATTTTTTACCGTCCTCCCAGCGAACGCTGGGATCTCAGGCCCCACAGCCGAACATTAGCGCCAGCGCACCCAATAAAAAAGCGGCGCATCCCTCCCGCGACACGCCGCATTTCATCTTACCGGCAATCCCCGCGCTCAACCTCGCGGCCCGCCAGCGCGCCCGCGCCAGCGCCCAAGATCAGGCCAGTCGTGCTCGGCCGGTTCCACCTTCCGCCACGACCAATCTCCCGGCCCAGCAATCCGCCCAATACGCCGCCGACCACCGCGCCGGTCGTCCCGGATGAACAGCCATCATCATAGGCCCGCGCCCGATAGCGGCGCGGCGCATCACGATAATGATCTTCGCGATACTCCCGATATTCCACCGGCCGCCGATCATAGTCGCGATAGCCGCGATCATAATCCCGATCGTCCCGCTGATAGGTTTCGCTGCGATAATAGCTGCCGTCGTCCCCGTCATAGCGTTCGCTATAGCGATAGCTGCTCTGCGCGAAGGCGGGCGATGCGGTGGCGCCCGCGATCGCCGCGCTGGCGACGGAAAGGGAAATGATGAACTTGGTCAACATGACAGGCCTCCACTGATCCTTATCGGACCCATATGCTAGGCCGCTGATGAGTGCTTCCTGAACATGCCCCTCACTTGCCGTTCACAACAGGCCACTGGTCGCAAAGACAATTCCGTTCAGCCTGAATAGAAAGAGTTACGGCTCAGCCGCACTCGACCGTGACATGCTCCATCCTTGGCAGCGCGCGCACCCGCTGGCGGACCGCGCCCACATCACCGCCCGGCGCCAGGCTGATGATCGCGGCATGGGCGTGCGGCCCGATCCGCCAGACATGCAGGTCATGGATGATCGCGCCCTCTGCCTCCACGAGCGCCTTGATCCGCTTCATCAACGCGGGTTCGGCGGTATCGAGCAGGATGGCCGAGGTGTCCTTCATCAACCCCCAGGCCCAGCGCGCGATCACCACCGCCCCCAATATGCCCACCGCCGGGTCGAGCCACCACCAGCCCATATAGCGCCCGGCGAGCAGCGCCGCGATCGCCAGCACGGATGTCAGCGCGTCGGTCAGCACATGCACATAGGCGGCGCGCAGATTATTGTCGGCATGCCCATCCTTGTGATCATGCCCATGATCGTGATCCGTCCCATGGCCCCCCGCATGCTCATGATCATGCCCATGATGATCATGGCTATGGTCATGCCCCAGCAGCAACGCGCTGATCAGGTTGATGGCAAGGCCGACGACCGCGACCAATGTCGCCTCGCCAAACTTCACCGATACAGGCTCAAAGAAACGCAGCACCGATTCGACCAGAATGAACAGCGCCGTGACGCCCAGCAGCAGGGCAGATGCAAAGCCCGAAAGGTCGCCGACCTTCCCCGTGCCAAAGGTGAAGCGCGGATTGCGGGCATGGCGCCGGGCATAGCCATAGGCCGCCGCCGCCACCGCCAGCGCGCCCGCATGGGTCGCCATGTGGAACCCATCGGCCAGCAGGGCCATCGACCCGGTGATCCAGCCAAAGGCGATCTCGACCACCATCGTCGCGGCGGTCAGCCACACGACCCACATCGTCCGCCGGGCATTCTGGTCATGGCCCGCGCTCAGGTAAATATGGTCGAAATAATGGCTTTCCTCCTCGTCCCCGTTGGTGGGGAAGGGGGGCAGGGCCTCGTTTTGGGCCTTTGCTGCGTCATAATCGTGGCTATGGCCGTGCATCGTCATTTCCCGTACCGCCGGATCAGCGCCAGCATTTCTTCCGCCGCCGTCTGCCGCTCTTCATCGGTAAGGCCGGGACGGGCGACATGGTCGCGCATATGCTGCTCGATCAGTTCCTCCATCAGGCTGCCGACCGCACCGCGCACCGACGCGACCAGCTGCAACGTCTCCGAACAGCCCGCATCTCCGCCCAGCTGCCGCTCGATCGCGCCGACCTGCCCCGCGATGCGCCGCACCCGCGCCAGCAGCTTTTCCTTGTTCTCGATCACATGCATAGGATACCCCCCTATTCTATACGACCATTTTCGTCAAACCCCGTTCTTTTCGCCAATTGCTTCATTAATTCACCCTCCCTAACAGGACTCATGGCCAAGACGTTCGACTGCGACCTAGCGATTCTGGGCGGTGGCCTTTCCGGCACTCTGACCGCGCTCGCCTTCGCCCGACTCCGCCCCGACGTCGACCTGCTCCTGATCGAACGCGGCCAATCGCTGGGCGGCAACCATCTCTGGTCCTTCTTCGACGGCGATGTCCGCCCCGCCGATCGCTGGCTGGTCGATCCGCTCATCACCCATCGCTGGCCCAAAGGCCATGAGGTCCGCTTCCCCGCCTATCAGCGTCGCCTCCCCACCGCCTATAACAGCATCGCCTCCGCCCAACTCGACGCCCACGCCAGCCAACTTCTCGGCGATCGCGTCCTGCTCAACGCCGACGTCACCCACATTACGCCGACCAGCGTCACCCTTGGCGACGGCCGCCATATCCAGGCTCGCGCCGTACTCGATACTCGCGGCGGCGGCGATATGTCGGCGCTGGAGTGCGGCTGGCAAAAGTTCGTCGGCCAGGTCCTCCGCCTCAGCCATCCACACGGGTTGGAGCGCCCGGTGATCATGGACGCGACCGTTGCGCAGATCGACGGCTATCGCTTCGTCTATCTGCTCCCCTTCGATGATCGCACCATCTTCGTCGAGGATACCTATTATAGCGACGATCCCGAACTAGATCCCCCGACGCTCGCCAGTCGCATCGCCGACTATGCCAAAGATCAGGGCTGGCACATCGAACAGATCACCCATCAGGAAAGCGGCGTTCTTCCCGTAGTCCATGGCGGCAACTTCGATCGCTTCTGGCCAGCGGAGGATGACATTGCCCGTGCAGGCGTTCGCGCCGCATTGTTCCACCCGATGACCGGCTACTCGCTGCCCGACGCCGTGGCCACCGCGCTCTGGCTCGCCGACCAGCCGATCGAAGACCTTGCCGCCGCAACCCGCGCCCGCGCTGCGGCGCATTGGCGCGCCGGCGGCTATTGCCGGCTGCTCGGTAAGATACTCTTCCGCGCTGCCCGGCCGGACCAGCGATGGCGCATCTTCGAGCGTTTCTATCGCCTCAATCCCCATCTGGTCGGTCGCTTCTACGCGGGCCGATCAACTTGGGCCGATCGCATCCGCATCTTGTGTGGACGCCCGCCGGTGCCCATAAGGAGCGCCATGCGCGCATTGTTGATCCCCTCCGCCTGATGAACCGCAAAGCGATAGTAATAGGGGCGGGCTTTGGTGGCCTTGCTCTTGCGATCCGTCTGCAATCGGCGGGCATCGACACCACTCTGGTAGAAGCGCGGGACCGCCCGGGGGGGCGCGCCTATATGTGGGAGAAGGACGGCTTCGTCTTCGACGCAGGCCCGACCGTCATCACCGATCCCGATTGCCTTGCAGAGCTCTGGCGCCTTTCCGGCCACGACATGGCGGAAGACGTCAGCCTGGTGCCGGTCACCCCCTTTTACCGGCTGAACTGGCGCGACGGCACAAACTTCGATTATTCCAACGACGAAAACAGCCTGCGAGCGCAAATCGCAAAGCTGAACCCGCAGGATGTCGCCGGGTATCAGCGCTTTCTCGACTATGCTGAAGGCGTGTATGAGGAAGGCTATCGCAAGCTCGGCTCGGTGGCTTTCCTCGACTTCGCTTCCATGATCCGCGCCGCGCCAGCGCTGGCGAAGCATCAGGCATGGCGTTCGGTTTATTCGATCGTTTCTTCCTATGTGAAGGACGAAAGGCTGCGGCAGGCGCTGTCCTTCCATACGCTGCTGGTGGGCGGCAATCCGATGCAGACCAGCGCGATCTATGCGCTGATCCACAAGCTGGAAAAGGATGGCGGCGTCTGGTTCGCCAAGGGCGGCACGAACCGCCTGGTGCAAGGCATGGCGACGCATTTCGAGCGGCTTGGCGGGACGCTGCGCCTCGCCGACCCCGTCGTGCGCATAGAAACCCACGGCGATCGCGCGGTTGCGGTTTCGACCGCGTCGGGATGGCGAGGGGAGGCCGATGCCATCGCCACGAACGGCGATCTCATGCATAGCTATCGGGATCTTCTCGGCCATCACCCAAGGGGGCAGAAACAGGCAGAGAGCCTCGCGAAAAAGCGTTGGTCGCCCAGCCTGTTCGTGCTGCATTTCGGTATCAAGGGCAGCTGGCCCGGCATCCCCCACCATATGATCCTGTTCGGTCCCCGCTATGAAGGGTTGCTGACCGACATCTATGATCACGGCGTGCTGCCTCAGGATTTCTCGCTCTACCTGCACCACCCGACCGTCACCGATCCGTCGATGGCGCCGGACGGACATTCGACTTTCTACGCTCTTGCGCCCGTGCCCCACATGGGCAAGCTGCCGATCGACTGGAAGCAGTTCGGCCCCGTCTATGCGGAGCGCATCCTTGACGAGATCGAACATCGCCTCATCCCCGACATCCGCTCTCGCATCGTCACGCAATTCCACTACGCGCCGCCCGATTTCCAGAGCGACTTGTCCGCGCATCTGGGCAGCGCCTTCAGCCTTGAACCGCTGTTGACGCAAAGCGCCTGGTTCCGCGCCCATAACCGCGATGACGTGATCCCGAATCTCTATCTCACCGGTGCCGGTACTCATCCGGGGGCCGGCATCCCCGGCGTCGTCGGTAGCGCCAAGGCTACCGCCGCGCTGATGCTCGAAGACCTGCTGTGAAGCGACTGGCCGTCTATTGCGGATCGGCTTTGCCTGCTGATCCGGTCTATGTGGAATCCGCTCGCCAAGTTGGCCGCACGCTTGCTGGGCGCGGCATTGGGGTCGTCTATGGCGGCGGGCGGCTGGGTTTAATGGGCGCGGTTGCCGATGCCGCGCTCGAGGCCGGAGGCGAGGTGATCGGCGTCATTCCGGAAGCCCTGGTACGGGCCGAGGTCGCGCATCAGGGCTGCACCGAGCTTCATGTCGTTCAGACCATGCATCAGCGCAAGGCACTCTTCACTGATCTGTCTGACGGCTTCATCACGCTGCCCGGCGGCGTTGGCACCATGGATGAGTTGTGGGAGGCAATCAGCTGGGCGCAACTTGGCTACCATGCCAAGCCGGTCGGTCTGCTGAATGTGTCGAGCTTCTATGACCAGCTCATCGCCTTCAACCGGCATATGATCGACACCGGCTTCATCCGCCCGCAACATGCCGACATCCTGGTCCATGCCGACTCGATCGAGGCGCTGCTTGATAAAATGGCAGCCTATGAGGCGCACGAGCCGATCTTTTCGATGAAGGCCGACAGGCTGTAATTCGTGCCACCCTTGCGGCGACCATCGGCGCGGGGCATGGCCGCAGTGTGACCATTCTCGATCGCACCGCCCTCGTCGCCCATGCCCGCGAAAGTATCGCCCGGGGCTCCAAATCCTTCGCCTTGGCATCGAAGCTGTTCGACCGGCAAACCCGTGAGCGTGCTTGGCTTCTCTATGCATGGTGCCGCAAGTGCGACGATATCGCCGACGGGCAGGATCATGGTGGCGTAATGAGAGGCGTGGCCGATGGGCAGGCGCGCCTTGCCAGTATGAGGGCGCTGACCGATGCCGCCCTGCGCGGCGAGCCGACGGGCGATCCCGCCTTCGATGGCTTTGGCCTAGTGATGCGCGAATGCGCCATCCCGGCCCGCTATGCGCATGACCTGATCGAAGGCTTCGCGCTCGATGCTGAAGATTGGCGGCCTCAGAGCGAAGCGGACATGCTGCGCTATTGTTATCATGTTGCTGGCGCGGTCGGCTGCATGATGGCGGTGCTGATGGGGGTTGATCCGGCGGATGAGTCTACGCTTGAGCGGGCCTGCGACTTGGGACTGGCGTTTCAGCTCGCCAACATTGCGCGCGACATCGGTGAGGATCAGGCGGCGGGACGCTGTTACCTGCCCCAGCAATGGCTGGCGGAGATGCACATTCCTTGCGGCAGGCATATGGAGCCAGGCTTCCGTCCGCAGCTAGTGATATTGGCGCGCCGTCTCGCCGGGCTGGCCGCGGATTATGAGGCCAGCGCCCGGCATGGCACGGGCGCCTTGCCGCCGCGCTCCGCTTGGGCGGTTCTGGCCGCAGCGGGTATTTATGGCGATATCGCGCGCGAAGTGGATCGACGGGGCGGTCATGCCTGGGACGATCGCGTGGTGACGCCGAAGAGCGAAAAGCTGGGTTGGGTGTTTCGGGCGGGGTTGCAGATCGTGGCCCGGTCCCGCCGCTGGCCCTTATCGGTGCCCCGACCGGCACATCTCTGGACCCGACCAAAGGCCTGACATCAAAAAAAGGACCGATACTTTCGTACCGGTCCCGAGGCGTGTTCGCAGGAGGAACATCGTGTGGCGGGCGGGCCGTTCTTTCCGGCCCGCCCTGCCGAAGTCTCAGTAGTTGTAGGCGCGCTCGCCGTGGCTCGCGAGGTCCAGGCCTTCCATCTCGGCATCGCGGCTCGGACGCAGACCCATGGTCTTGTCGATGATGAAGTAGATAATCGCGCTGCCAATGCCCGAGAAGAGCAGGGTGAACACGACCGCCTTGATCTGGATCCAGACCTGGCCCGGGATGCTGTAGGCTTCCGGATGGAAGGCTGCCGGGAAGACGGTGTAGTCGAACACGCCCTGACCGCCGAGCGAAGGAGCCGCGACGATACCTGTCGCGATCGCGCCGACGATGCCGCCGATGCAGTGCACGCCGAACACGTCCAAGCTGTCGTCATAGCCGACCTTGCCCTTCACGAATGCCACGAAGAGGTAGCAGATCGGGGAGACGGCGAAGCCGAGCACGATGGATGTCATAGGAGCCGCAAAACCAGCCGCCGGGGTGATGGCGACGAGGCCAGCGACAGCACCCGTGACTGCGCCGAGCAGAGAAGCCTTGCCGTGGTGGACCTGTTCAACCAGCGACCAGCTGACCGCTGCCGCGCAGGTGGCGACCATGGTGTTGATGAAGGCGACGCCAGTGACGGCATTGGCTTCCAGGTTGGAGCCGGCGTTGAAGCCGAACCAGCCGACCCACAGCAGGCTGGCACCGATCATGGTCATGGTCAGCGAGTGCGGCGGCATGGGCTCCTTGGGGAAGCCGACGCGCTTGCCGATCATGATGGCGCCGACGAGGCCCGCGATACCCGCGTTGATGTGGACCACGGTGCCGCCCGCGAAGTCGAGCGCGCCCCAGCCCCAGAGCATGCCATAGTCGGTAGGAGCATCAGCCAGGAAGTCCGGGCCAGCCCAATACCACACCATGTGCGCCATCGGGAAGTAGATGAAGGTCAGCCACAGCACGACGAACACAATCAGCGAGGAGAATTTCACGCGCTCCGCGAACGCACCGACGATCAGCGCCGGGGTGATCATGGCGAAGGTCATCTGGAAGACGACGAACACGAATTCGGGCAGATAGACGTTGTTGCTGAACGTCGCCGCCGAGGTCGTACCATCGACGCCCATCAGGAACGCCTTGGATAGACCGCCGAAGAAATGATTGTCGCCACCCGAGGTGAAGGCGATGGAATAGCCCCAGCAGGTCCAGACCAGACCAGCCACGGAAACGATCGTGAACACCTGCATCAGGATGCTCAGCATGTTCTTGGTACGGACCAGGCCGCCGTAGAACAGGGCAAGGCCCGGAATCGACATCATCAGTACCAGCGCGGCCGAGATCAGCATCCAGGCGACGTCGCCCTTGTTGACCATGCTGGCCATTGCAGCGGCGTCTGGCGCCTTTATCGGCGCGGCGAGCGCCGGTGCGGCTGCGAGAAGGGTCAGCGCAGCCGCCCCCATCACGCCGCAGAATTTCTTGGAAAAGGTCATTATTCCCCCCTTCTTACAGCGCGGTTTCGCCGGTCTCGCCGGTGCGGATGCGCACGGCCTGACCGACATCGAGAACGAAGATCTTGCCATCGCCGATCGCGCCGGAATTGGCGGCGGCCTGGACCGCTTCGACTACGCGCGGTGCAAGATCGTCATCGCAGACGACCTCGATCTTGATTTTCGGAACCATGTTCGTGGAATATTCGGCACCCCGGTAGATTTCGGTTTGCCCCTTCTGGCGGCCGAAGCCCTTCACCTCGGACACCGTCATGCCGGCGATGCCTAGCGAGGAGAGTGCCTCGCGGACATCGTCAAGCTTGAACGGCTTGATGATAGCCATGACAAGTTTCATGTCGCCCCCTGTTAATGGTGTGCGGCGACATTACAGCAAGAGGCGTGCCAATTGGTCAGTCCCGTTCAAAAGCGGGCTTTTTAGATTGGCCTTAAGTACTTCCCGCCAAAAAAATGGGCAGTTTGCCTACATTGCCCAAAAATCGGGCATCTTTTCCCTACCAGTTGGCCGTCATACGGACGGCGTCTTTTTCCTCGGGCAAAGTCGGCCGCCCGACCGCAGCATTTCGATGCGGGAACCGGCCGAAACGGGCGATCACGTCATGATGCTGACGGGCATATTCCAAGGACGGCGCATCGCCTGCTGCCTCGAACAGGCTCAGCGATAGCTTTTGATCTTCGATATCCTCACTATGCTGGAACGGCATGTAGAAAAACCTACGGCCCGCGCCGCCAATCTGGATGTCATAGCCATGCGCAACGGCGCCGCGCGCGACGCTTCGAGCGAGTTCGTCAGTTTTGAACGCCTCGGCGGTGCCGCGGAACATATTACGCGGTAACTGATCGAATAGCAGGACTGCCGCCAATGCGTCATCAGCCCGATCAAGGAATGTTTCGGCGGCCAACTTGCGTTTTTCCTCCCACAGCTCACAAAAGCGCGTCGCGCACTGTTGGTCCAGCTTCGGGTCATGCTTCCACCAGCCCTCCTCCCCGACCTGATTGAACCAGAAGTCCAGCAGGGCAGCCGCCCAATCGGCGGTCACGGCGTCATGGCTGTCCGTAAGCATGTTCATACAAGGAAAAAGAAGCAGTGGGCCGCAGGTTCCGCAGCCCACGGCGCGAGGATGTCAGGTCGCCGTGCCGCCGACCGTCAGCCCTTCGATCAGCAGGGTCGGCTGCCCGACGCCCGCTGGAACGCTCTGTCCACCCTTGCCGCACATGCCGATGCCTTCATCCAAAGCCCAGTCATTGCCGATGCCGATCACCTTGGTTAGCGCCGTTGGCCCGTCCCCTATCAGCGTCGCACCCTTGATTGGGTCGCCCAGCTTTCCATTCTCGACCTTGTAGGCCTCGGTGCAGGAAAAGACGAATTTGCCTGAGACGATGTCGACCTGGCCTCCGCCAAAACTCTTGGCGAAGATGCCGGAACCCATACGGGACAGCAATTCCTCCGGATCATCATGGCCGCCTTTGATGAACGTGTTGGTCATGCGCGGCATCGGCGCATGGGCGTAGCTTTCGCGACGCCCGTTGCCCGTGGGTTCCACGCCCATAAGCCGGGCGTTGAGGCGATCCTGCATATAGCCTTTAAGGATGCCATCCTCGATAAGGACATTCTCTCGTGTGGGCGTGCCTTCGTCATCGATCGAGAGCGATCCACGGCGGCTGAGGATCGATCCGTCATCCACCACCGTGACGCCGGGAGCGGCAACGCGCTCGCCGATCCGGCCGGAAAAGGCGCTGGTGCCCTTACGGTTGAAATCACCCTCAAGGCCATGGCCGATCGCCTCATGCACCAGTACGCCCGGCCAGCCCGGCCCCAGCAGCACCGTCATTTCGCCCGCAGGCGCAGCGACGGATCGCATGTTCACTCTCGCTTGTGCCAGTGCCTCGTCGATGGCCCGGTTCCATATCGCGGAATCCATCACCTGATCGTAGAGATAGCGTCCGCCAATACCGAAGCTGCCGGTTTCGCGGCGGCCATTTTCTTCAAGAATCAGGGAGACATTCAGCCGCACCAGCGGCCGGACGTCGGTAGCGGTAAAGCCATCGGCACGAACGATTTCCACAACCGACCAGCTCCCGGCCAGACTGACCGAAACCTGCGCGACGCGGGGATCACGAGCTCGCGCCGCCGCATCAATGGCAGCGCACAGCGTCACCTTTTCGGCGAACGGGACGATGTCCAGAGGGTTGGCGTCTGTATAAAGATGCCGGTTGGTCCGCTGCGGCGGCGGAGCGGGCTGGCCCATGGCCGGGTCCAACAAGGTCAGCGTTTCGGCCGCCCGGCGAATCGCTGCTTCGCTGATATCGTTGGCATGGGCAAAGCCCGTCATCTCGCCCGATACGCCGCGCAGGCCAAAGCCCGCATCGGTCGAATAATCGGCTGTTTTCAGCCTTCCATCGTCGAACCCGAAACTCTCGCTGGCGCGATATTGCAGATAGAGCTCGCCATCATCACAATTGGTGAGCGCCTGCGCCGTCAGCCGCTGCGCGCCATCGGGATCAAGCAAGCCCGGCCGGTAGAGAAGGCCGCGCGCATCGGTGAACTGGGAAGCGATGTCAGTCATGCCGCCCGATATAGGAGCGACACAGCCCAAGCCCAATCAAATTCGAAGGGCGCTTCTTTAGAGGCTCGCGCCGGACGAAATGTCAGGCAGGCCCGCAACTTCCGGCGTATCGGCAGGACCGCCAATCAGGACGAAGCGCTTGTCGCAATAACCGCAATCGACATAGCCATGCTCGTCAATCTCCAGGAACACGCGCGGGTGACCCAGAGCGGCGGGAATGTCGCCTGACCCGTCGCATGAGACGCGGGCTTTGGTGACTCGAAGAATTTCAGGCGGCTGTATCATGATGGCGTCGATTAGCAGCGGCTCCATCGCACCGCAATATCCGGCACGGCTTTCTGGCAGCATAAGGGATGGTGGGCGATGACGGGCTCGAACCGCCGACATTCTCGGTGTAAACGAGACGCTCTACCAACTGAGCTAATCGCCCGATACCGCATCCATGCCGGTGCAGCCGGAGCGCGCCTATCTAGGCCAATCAGCGCGCGGGTCAAGCGTTGATGACGACCTTGTCACGCGCAAAGAAAACGGCGGCTGGCCATGAACCAGCGTGTAAGGGCTTGGGCCGTCTCTTCCGCAAGGGCGATGAACACACGGCGGCCATCATGCGGGTCGGCCTGCCGATGCACGATGCCCTTGTCTGTCAGCGTCCGAATCCAGCGCAGCGCCGTGGTGGGCGGCACTGCCGACGCGATGCACAGGCTGGAAACGGAAACGCGTTCCTGCTCCAGACGCGCGGCCAGTAGATCCAGCAGCATGTCCCATGCCGGATCGGCAAACAGTTCGCCGGGCAGGAAATCCTCACGCAACCGCCGCGCGCGCAGCATATCCCGTACCTGCGCGGCACCCAGTGCTGCTTCGTCGGCGGCGGTTGGCTGACCACCCAGCGGCTCGACGGTGGGCATGCCGATATAATCGCTTGCCCGATCGGATATGCGAGGCCCCAATGCGAAGGAGGGAGTCGCGTGGCGCGGTCGCGATGTCAGCGCCTCCAGCGTCCGCGCAAGGCGACTGACCTCTTCGCTTAGCTGTTGCAGGCGGACGCCTTCGCTTTCCTGATTGACCTCATGAACCGTGCGCTGCGGCGTCGTTCCCCCGGCAGTCAGCAAAGCGGCGGCGAGGTCGGTGTGATCCGGCGTGCAGAGCAGTTGCGTGCGGTCGCTCCGCATGCAGGCGAAGGCAAGATCGATTGTGTCGAGACCGGCAACCAAGATGACCGACATGTCATTCTGAACCGCCAGCGTCTCCACCTGCACCAGCAATCGCTCGAGCAATGGGGACGGGTTTGTGCAGAAGAGCAGGATGACGTCGCACCCCACCTGCATGTCGAGCCGCAGCATCGCCTGATCCAGCGGCACGATATCGAGGAGCCGGAACTGGGCGGCCTTTGCCAATCCTGCGACATCGTCCAAAAAGACGTCGTCCGCCAGAATGAGGAGTCCCGCGCGAGGGTCTCTTATCCCATAGATTTCCTCGCTGCTGGATCCAAATTCAGTCCGGGGGCGATCCATTTCCACCTGTTACTCCTGTCCCTGCTTTGTTCCGAACCTATCGCAATATTGCGGCGGCGTGCCTGCTCTTTCCTCCGGATCGGACATGCCAGCTTCCCTTTATTGACCGATAATCCTGCTGACCCACCCGAATTCACGACGTTCGGCCCTCGCTGTCGCCAAAATGGTTTGGCTTTTCGCCGAAATGGCGGGAGGCGATGGAGAAGAGGCAACCCATCCAAAATGGATGTTGTTATCTCAGGTTGTCGCTTCAGACCGCCGTCCGGCGTGCGAAATCGATGTAGAGCTGGCGTAGCCGGGTGGCGACCGGGCCGGGGGTGCCATCGCCGATCTTGGTCCCGTCGATACGCACGACCGCTTGGCAGAGTGTCGATGCACTGGTGATGAAGGCTTCGCGGGCTTCCTTGGCTTCCGCCACGGAAAAGGGGCGATGGACAATATTTAGGCCGCATTCTTCGGCCAGCGCAGTGAGTGCAGTGCCGGTGCATCCGGCAAGCACAGCTTGTGAATAAGGGCGGGTGATGATGCCTTCATCCGTGACCAGAAAGGCCGTGGAAGAGGCGCCTTCGGTTATGAAGCCGTCTTCCACCATCCAGGCTTCCTGTGCCCCGGCCTCGGCCGCGATCTGTTTTGCCATCGCTTGAGCCAGTAGACCGACACTCTTGATGTCGCGCCGCGCCCACCGCAGGTCGGGTGTCGTGACAACTGCAATGCCGTTCTGCACAGCGGGAGAATCGAGAAAGCGCTTGGCCTGCGTGAACATCACAAGCGTTGGCTGCAAAGCCGATGATGGCAGGAAGTCGCGCCCTGCGTCAGCGCCCCGCGTCAACTGCAGATAGATCAAGCCCTCCTCGAGATCATTGCGCGCCGCCAGTTCCTTCTGCACCGCTTCAATCTCGGCAAGGGACACGGGAAGGCTAAGCCCTATCGCGGCCGCCGAACGTTCAAGCCGCACCAGATGCGACGCGCTGTCAATCAGTCTGCCATCAAGGACGGCCGTCACCTCATAAACGGCCTCGGCGAACAGAAAGCCGCGATCCAGCACCGAAACCCGCGCTTCGGCGAGCGGCAGGAACTGGCCATTGAGATAGGCGATGGACATGAAGCGCTAAAATCCTCCGGCATGAACATCGGCGATGTTGCCGGGGCAGGATCATCGGTCAAGCAATGATCATCGGCTTAGCGTCTTTACCCGCTCTCCTATCTCTCGCAAATCTTCGACAAAGCGCGCTCGCTCGGCCGCCTTTCGCGCTTCATCAGGTATGCGCAGCAGGAAACTGGGGTGCACGGCCACCCAAGCTTCGGCGCCATTCTTAAGCGGAATCGGCGCGCCTCGCGTGCGGCTGATCGTTACGGCTTTGCCCAATATGGCGCGCGCGGCAGTTGCGCCCAGAGCGACGATGACGCGCGGGCGAACGAGGTCCAATTCCTGATCCAGCCACCAGCGGCAGGCAGCGATCTCGGGAGTGTCAGGCGTCTGGTGGATGCGCCTCTTGCCCCGCCGCTCATGCTTAAAATGCTTGACGGCGTTCGTGACATAGACGCTCGCGCGATCGATCCTGGCTTCCTCTAACGCTTGGTCGAGCAACTGGCCCGCCGGGCCTACGAAGGGGCGACCGGCAATATCTTCCTGATCGCCCGGCTGTTCCCCCACGAGAACCAGGGGCGCATCGATGGGGCCTTCGCCGAACACAGTCTGGGTGGCGTCGCGATAAAGGTGACAGCGGGTGCAGCCCATTGCCTCCTCCCGCAATCTGGTCCAGGCAGCAGCTACGTTGCTGGCTCGGGCAGGGATTTTGGGAGGAGTGGCGATCATGGCCGCTTCCCGTGCCTGTGCCCCGGCAACAAGGTCGGGGATAAGGGCCGCCTCCGGCAGGTTGCGCCAGTATTTCTTGGGCATCTCGGACAACATGGCCCGCTGCTTGAGCCGGGCGGGGTTGAATGTCGCAGCATAATAGCTTTTCCAGATTTCCTCGACCGGGTCGCCGCCCGGCGTATCTGCCTTCGAAGCGCCGGGGCTTTCCTTCAACTTTTCGCCATCCCAATGGATGCTGAGTTCGGGCGTCAGGATCGACCAGCGCATCGATGCGAAACGCCGCACGAAAAACCCGGCATTCTCGCGGACGATATGATGATCAGGCTCGAACCAGGCGACGAAACGGGCTCCGTCATCATCCTGCATTTCGCGGAATCGGACAAAGGCGCGCATCTTATGCATGTCTCGCCGAACCGCTTTTGCCAGCATCTCGACACGGCGGACCAGGGGATCGGCTTTATCGTCCAGGCGTGCGGGCATTTGCCGCACTTCGATCAAAAGGGCGTAGAGCAAGGCGAAGCGCTCTTCATCCTGATGCAGTATTGCGCTCTCGGCCAAGTCCAGAAAGGCGCGCGGCACTGAAAATGCTCCGCCGCCATTTTCCGAGGGTGGCGGATCGAAGGCCAGCAGCGACCCGCCTTCTCCGTCGACCCGCCAATCAATATCCTGAGCAGGCACATCAGCCAAAGCGAAGCGACGGGCGGCATCGCGCCACCCGTCGAAATCATCCGGCCTGCTCAGCAGCACCTGATACATGAGCGATCAATCCGACGATTCCGCTCGCTCCAGTTCGGCGGGCTTGCGCCGGGCAAAGGTGTCGGCGAGTTTCAGTTCCTCCTCATCCGTCAACTCCGCTGCCGCATCGGGAAACATCTCCTCTTCCTCTTCCTCGATATGGTGGAGATAACGCTTCTTCAGCTTGGCGAAGGTTTCCTGCCATTCAGGGCCGTTGAAGGGGTGCTCCTGCAACTCCTCCAGATAATCGTCGATTTCCTTGTGCTCGGCTACGCTATGCTGTGCATCTTCGCGCAGGTCGGGACGGGCGAGCATCGTTGCATATAGCGTTTCTTCCTCCGCCGCTGCATGTGCGGTGACTTCCACGCGGAACTGCTCGAACAGCTTCTCCAGCCGATCGTTATCGTCCTTCGCGTCAGCCATTTTCTCAAACAGCTGGCGATGGGCGTCATGATCTTGCTTCAGTTTGTCGAAAATCGTGGCATTGGCCATGATGTGCTCCTCTTGATTTAGAGGGCACAACGAAAGGCGAGGAGCTTTGGGTCCGCTGGTTCAGCCGAACAGGAAGCGGAAGATGATGGCGACGGGAATCCATAGCAGGCTGCTGGCGATGCTCGTCAGCCACACCTGTGCCACATCCCTGCGAAAGCGGAGGTCCAGGCCCGACATCGACAGGCCGCTTTCATCCAGTAATTCCCACCGGCGTTCCATGTCCCTCGCCACCATCGCAAAGCCACCGATTGCGATGATCAGGGCAAGGTGCAGCACCAGCGAGCCGCCCATCCTGGCGACGATACCAATTTGAAGAAGACAGAAAACAACAAGCGCAATGGCCAGATGGCTGCTCATGCGCTTGGCATACCGCCCGCCATGAGATTGTGCGGAATCATTGTTGAATGCCGTTGCCACCAGCGCCTTCCCCTCGACTTTTATTAAATCTCAAGAAATCACGAAGTGCCGCACTTATCAATAAGGAAAACTACCGTCAGTCGAAAAGCTCCAGTTGCGAAGGGGGAGGGGTGAGCTGCCGTTGAAGGTCTGCCTTGTCGGTGAGGTGAACCGGCCTCCAATCGCTGGCGACCAAAAAGGGCCGCAGCTTGGCAATCGAATTTGTCACCCGCGCTACATCGTCCAGCCGAAGGCGGCGGACCCTGCGGCTCGCCAATATGCGATCGACGGCTTTTACGCCAAGGCCCGGCACGCGCAGCAACATCTCACGCGGCGCGCGGTTCACATCTACCGGAAATATGGCCCGGTGCCGCAAGGCCCAAGCCAGCTTGGGATCAATGTCGAGGGGCAAATGTCCCGTTGCGGGGTCGGTCGCTTGCTCAAGATCAGCCACTGAAAAGCCATAAAAGCGCATCATCCAGTCCGACTGATACAGGCGGTGTTCGCGCAGCAGTGGAGGACGCTTTAACGGAAGGACGCTGCTCGGCGAGGGAATAGGCGAAAAGGCGCTGTAATAGACGCGCCGTAAAGCATGGCGGTCATATAGAGATCGCGCACGCCGGATGATGGCCCGGTCATCTGCTCCGTCAGCCCCTATGATCATCTGCGTGGATTGTCCTGCTGGGGCGAATCGGGGCGCGTGGTGGTAGCGCTTTCTCGCATCGCGCGTATCTTCGATGGCTGTGCGCAGCCCGCTCATCGCGCCTTCGATCCGTGTTCCATCCTTTTCGGGCGCCAGTCGTCGAAGCCCCTGCTCGGTCGGCATCTCGACATTGATCGACAGCCGGTCAGCAAAAAGACCGGCCTGATGCGTCAGTTCCGGATCGGCATCAGGGATCGTCTTGAGATGAATATAACCGCGAAAGTCATGCTCTTCCCGCAACGCTCGGGCAACGCCCACCAGCTGTTCCATCGTATAATCGGGCGATCGTATGATCCCGGAGGACAGGAAAAGTCCCTCGATATAATTGCGCCGGTAAAAGCCCAGCGTCAGTTCGACCACTTCGCCCACAGTGAAGCGCGCCCGGCGAACGTCGCTCGACCGGCGATTGATGCAATAGTGGCAATCAAAGATACAACTGTTCGTCAGCAAAATCTTGAGCAGCGATATGCATCGTCCGTCAGGTGCGTAGGCATGGCAGATGCCCATGCCTTCGGTCGAACCCAAGCCGCCCTTCTGCCCTGACAGGCTATCGCGCTTCTTCGTTCCGGAGGATGCGCATGATGCATCATATTTGGCCGCGTCGGCGAGGATTTTCAGCTTCTGCGGAATGGTAAGGGCAGTCATAAGTTCATGGTATGTTCTTTTTCTCCGCTTGTCCTTGATCCAGATTGCGAATCGCGTTGAGTTGAACGTCAGTTTTTCCATCCTGGATCGATCCGATCGATCAACCGAACCATTGCTTCAAAATCGGGAACGCCCGGTCCAACAGGCAACTGCACGCCGCTGATATCGCGTTGATGCACGGCAATCACTTCGTCCGGAATGTCGACAGGGGTGCCTGCCGAACCCGTCGCTACCTGTATCTCGCAGGCGCGCTGAAGCATCCAATGCATGAGGAATGCCTTGGGAAGGGTGTCCGCCATGACCAACGTACCGTGGTTGCGCAGCATCATTAGCCGCCGGTCGCCGAGATTGGCGATCAGCCTCTCGCCTTCTTCGGGGCGCAGGGTGATGCCTTCAAAATCGTGATAGGCGATTCGCCCGGCAAAGGCGGCGGCATAGAAATTGGTGGGACGCAGCCCCTCCTGTGTCGCGCTGACCGCCATGGCGGCGGTCGTGTGTGTATGGATGACGCAGTGGGCGTCGGGCAGGTGGCGGTGGAAGACGCTGTGCTGGGTAAAACCGGCGCGGTTCGCTGGATAGGAACTGCCGTCCAATATGTGCCCGTCAATGTCGATCTTGACGAGGTTGGACGCCGTCACCTCGGAATAAAGCAAGCCGAACGGGTTGATCAGGAACGCGCTGTCGTCGCCGGGAACGCGCAGGGTGATATGATTATAGATAAGTTCTGACCATCCCATGTGGTCAAATATGCGGTAGCATGCAGCAAGTTGCTGGCGCGCTTTCCATTCTTCGATGGGCATGTCATCAGTGGAAGCGGCGGTTGCCATGGTGGTCCTCCTATACCCTGTCGCCGTAACTATCCTCCCCGGCGGCGCTGCTGTCGAGCGAAACGGCTTTGGGGTTGAATTTGGCCGACTCTGCTGGTAGGGCGCGCCCCACACGGCGCAGGCTGCCCTGCGACGACTCATCGCTATTACTTTCGGTAGGCCCGTCGGGAAGGGTTTGTTTCCTGACGAACCGCCCGTTTTCGACTGGAGTTTGACTGGATTATGCAAATCATCGTTCGCGACAACAATGTCGACCAGGCCCTGCGCGCGCTCAAGAAGAAGCTGCAGCGTGAGGGCGTGTATCGCGAGATGAAGCTGCGCCGTCACTACGAAAAGCCCTCGGAAAAGCGCGCCCGCGAAAAGGCCGCTGCGGTTCGCCGCGCGCGCAAGCTGGAGCGCAAGCGCGCTGAGCGTGACGGCGTTCGTTAAGACGTTCGTTTTTAAGGGGCGGCGGTTCTCCGCCTCTTTCTGCTGATCATCCGCATCTGCGAGGCTTAGGTCCATGTCCACGACCGCTGTTCCCCTTCGTCCCATCGCCAAGGGGTCGCTGACGCGTCTCTGGATCGGTGTTGCCGCCGTGGCGATCGCCGCGGGTGGCTTGGCCTGGGCCGGGCAGCGCGGGGTCGAGCCTTCGCCTGCCAGCTACCTCGCCCGCAATGCCGGGGAGGAAGGTGTAGTCACGACCGAATCGGGCCTCCAGTACAAGGTTCTGGAAGAGGGCACTGGCCCCAGCCCCACCGCAGCGGACGTGGCGCTGGTTGGATATAAGGGCACTTTGCTCGATGGCACTGTCTTCGACGAAAATGCCCAGACCGCGATGCCGGTCGATGGCGTTGTGCCGGGCTTTTCCGAAGGTCTGCAAAAGATGAAGAAGGGCGGCAAGTACCGTCTCTGGATCCCGCCGCAGCTCGGCTATGGTGAGCAGGCGGCTGGACCTATCCCCGCCAATTCCGTGCTGGTCTTCGATGTTCAACTGCACGATTTCAAATCGAAGGCAGACATCATGCGGATGCAGCAGATGATGCAGCAGGGCGCGGCTCCTCCGCCGCTTCCCGGCCGCTGATCGCATCGCCGAAATGTAAAGAATAGAAGGGTCCGGTTTTCGGACCCTTTTTTTATTCGGCGACGACGATCCCCTTTGATTCGGGACCATCGTTCATCGCCTTGGACCGTTCCTCCAGATAGACCTTGATCATCGCCACGATCGGGTCGGCCAGGAACAGGCCCATTATTCCAAACAGCGCGCCGAACAATATCTGCGCAGCCAGGACCAGCGCGGGGGCAAGGTCGGTTGCCCGCTTCGCTACCATGGGAACGATCAGGTAACCATCGACGATCTGCACTACTAGATACACGAAAAAGGCGTAGATCCCGGCGTCCACCCCCGCCGAAAATCCGACGAGCACGATCAATACGCCCGATATGATCGACCCGATGTTCGGCAGAAAAGCAAACAGCCCGGTCAGAATTCCCAGCAGGCCAGCCATTGGGACACCCCCCGCGAGCAACAACAGCCAAGTTCCAACGCCCTCTACCGCCATGCCAATCAGCCGACCGAACATCAAACGGCGTAGCGTCCAACCCATCCTGTCGATGACATTGTAAAAGCTGAGGCGGCTGCTCATGGGGAGCATCCAAGCGACGCCGCGCTCATAGAGACGCGGCTCCACCGCAATGAAAATCGCGAGCACCAGCATCATTACGCCGCTGGTCACGGCACCCATGATGGTGCCGACCGCCGCAGTGACCCGACCGATTGAATTGAAAGCCTGCGTCGCCAGGCTCTTGAAATCATTGGGTGTCGTCGTCACGCCCATTTGCTGCATCCAGCCACCGATGCGGGTGACCTGAGTCTCCACGATGGTGCGCATGGCCTGCGCCTGCGCGGCCAAACTCGCGCCTGTCAGGTAGAATGTATAAGCCAGGAACAGCAGGGCGGAGAGGAGCACGATCGCGAGGCGCCAGCCTCGGCCTATCGGCAAGATACGGCTGAGCAGTCGCGTGCCGCCGTCCATCATGCTGGTCAGGACCAGCGCTCCAAGGATGAGCATGATCGGTTGCGCGAGCAATGCCAACAGTACGACGGCGACCGCCATGGCGATCCACACGCCCGCGCGCTTTATCTCATGCTGAACGAGCGGGCTGCGCAGTTCACTTGGACCCGGTTGCTCAATGTGGACGTGTTTCCCGCTCAATCAGCAGCCCCTTGCAGATGAATTATTTCGGGGGTGGAACGCTTTCCGGGCGTAAGCTGTTCCCCGCCCGGCCACTACGCAGCGCGTGAATCCAGGTAACGGGATTCCAGCTGGAATTGCCGTCGAGCGAAAAAGTAATGAACTCCGCCCGTCCGCCAATCGCTTCCCAAGGGACAGGCCCCCCAAGGCCGTTCTCCTCAAGCGGCGCGCGGCTGTCGGCGCTATTGTCCCTGTTGTCACCCATCAGGAAGACATGGTCGCGCGGAACGCGCACCGGACCATACCAATCCAGCGCGCTCGGCCCCATGTCGATCGTCACATAGCTTTTGCCATTGGGCAGGATCTCCTGCCGCACAGGCAACTGACAATATTCCCGCCCATCTGCCCCCGTGATGCGGGCGCCGGGAAACTGGGTAGGGGAACAGGGGGCGTTGCCATCGATCGGGATCAGGACCGGCTTGATCGCCTTCTGGGGAACAGCGGTGCCATTCAGGATGACCTGTCCGCCCCGAACCTCGATGATGTCGCCCGGCAGGCCGATCACCCGCTTGATATAGTCTTCTCGCCGGTTATGCGGCGACACGATGACGATATCGCCACGCTCGGGCAGGCGGCCGAAAATGCGGCCGTTCAGAAAGGGCAGGGGGTGGAAACTCGGTGAAACATAGGACCAGCCATAAGGGAATTTGCTGACCACCAGCCGGTCGCCCTTTAGCAAAACCGGCATCATGGACTCGCTCGGGATGTAGAAGGGTTTGGCGACGAAGCTGTGAAAGGCCAGGACCGCCAGAATCAGCAGCGCGATGCTCTTCACCTCATGCCACCAGTCGATCGCACTTTTGTCCGTTCGGGCTGGCGATGCCGCCGCCGGTTCTTCTGTGGAAAGCGGGTCGTTCTCGCTCATGTCGGCTGCCGTCATGGATGGCTTCTCGGATGCTGGTGGTGCCGTGGTCACTGGGGCTGGGCCTCAAGGATGACGAATGCCTGCGCCCATGGATGATCATCAGTTAGCGTGACGTGAATGACCGCCTTGTGCCCATCGGGCAGCATTGTTTGAAGCTGTGCGAGCGCGCCGCCGGTCAGTTCCAGCGTGGGTGCGCCGCCTGGGCGATTCACGACGCCGATGTCCTTCATGAACACGCCACGATTAAAGCCCGTCCCCACGGCTTTGGAAAAGGCTTCCTTGGCGGCGAAACGCTTGGCGAGCGTCCCGGCCTTGGTGAACGGTCGGCGGTTTGCCTTGGCGCGTTCGACTTCGGTGAAAACGCGCTGCTCGAACCGCTCGCCAAAGCGATCGAGCGAATTTTGGATCCGCTCGATGTTGCATAGGTCGGAGCCGAGGCCGATGATCAACGCGCCAGGTCCATCTGCCGCCGCATTTCGCGGATGCTGCTTTCCAACCCGCTGAAAATGGCCTCGCCAATCAGGAAGTGGCCGATGTTGAGTTCGGCCACCTGCGGAATTGCCGCCACCGGGCCTACATTGTCGAAAGTGAGGCCATGACCAGCATGGGGTTCGATACCGTTTTTGGCCGCCAGCGCCGCAGCATCTGAGATTCGCCGCAACTCTTCCGCGCGCGCTGAGCCAGAAATATGCGCATAGCGCCCCGTATGAAACTCCACCACCGGAGCGCCTAGATGCATCGCTGCCTCGATTTGCGCCGAATCAGGTTCGATGAAAAGGCTGACGCGAATCCCCGCGTCCCCCAAGGCGCCGACGATCGGTCGCAGCGTCTCGATCTGTCCGGCGGCATCCAGACCGCCCTCGGTCGTCCGCTCCTCGCGTTTTTCAGGCACGATGCATGCCGCATGCGGCCGATGCTTCAATGCAATGTCCAGCATCTCCCGCGTTGCGGCCATTTCCAGGTTCAGCGGAACGGTAAGAGCCGCCATCAGCGTGGCGATGTCCTCGTCCCGGATGTGCCGCCGGTCCTCGCGCAGGTGCGCCGTGATGCCATCGGCCCCCGCCTTCACGGCCAGCAACGCCGCCTTGACGGGATCAGGATGTTCTCCCCCCCGCGCATTCCGGATGGTGGCAACATGGTCGATGTTGACACCCAGGCGCAGGTGGGCAGGAGTTTGCTGCATGATGCCTATTGTTTCCGGCTTCCAGGTTTGATGGCGGGGATGGCCGCTAGTTCCGGCGGGACATCATCTGCTTCATATACAGGGAAATTGATGCTGACGAGCGGGTAGAAGGGGACGCCCAGATCCACTTCTCCTGCGGATCGATCGACTAGCGCTACCTCGGCGACAACGATGCCGCCTTCGGCTTCCACGGCTTCGATCGCCTGGCGCGACGACAGCCCGGTCGTGACGACGTCTTCGACCATCAGCACCTTTTGGCCGGGTGTTATGGCAAAGCCGCGCCGCAGCTCGAACTTTCCCTCGGGCCGTTCCAGAAATACAGCATCCTTGTCGAGCGCGCGCCCAACTTCATGGCCGATGATAAGGCCGCCCATGGCGGGCGAGACGACAAGGTCGATGTCCTGCCGCAGTTCGCGGGGCAGCTTCTGCACGACTGCGCGCGCGAGGCCGCCTGCGCGTTCGGCGTTCATCAATACCCGCGCGCATTGCAGGTAATTGGCGCTACGCCGGCCCGAGGACAGAATGAAATGTCCCTCCAGCAGCGCTCCTGCGGCCCTGAATTCTGCCAGTACTTCCTCGTCGGTCATCCGGTTCTTCGATCCATCAGTACATGCCCAGGCCTATTTTCGGGGCCATCTGCACATCAATTTCTAGCATGGGTAATGCCCATGAACGCGCCCCTGCGCGCGAGGTGCGAGATAGGCGGACGACCGGGGCGTTGCAACAGCGAAGAAAATCTGCTCCTGCCCGCTTGAGGCAGGAAAAAACCATGCCTATAAGCCGCGGCAGACCGACCGGGCGAGGGATACGTGTATGCGCGCGTCCTCGTTGCAGCGGCTCAAAGGGGTTACGGGGTAAGAAGACGCTTATGAAAATGGTGAAATCGCTCGTTCTCGCCGGGTTGTTGGCCTTTGCGCCAACTGCGGCGTTGAACAGTCAGGCGCTGGCGCAGGACAATGCTGCCGTCGCAGCCGCCGCTGCGGGCAATGCCGCCGCACCGGCCGACTCGGGCGCCAATGCGGCCGCTGCCGAGGCTGCGCCTGCGGCCAAGGTTGCCGCGCCGCCCCGCATGAAGCCGACCGAAGGCATCGGCATGCCGCGCCCCGGCGAGATCACACTGCAGGAACAGTTCACCCCCACGGGTCATACCGCTCGCTGGTTGCACGACGTGCTGCTTCTGCCGCTTATCACGATCATTTCGGTCTTCGTGGCCCTCCTGATGCTCTATGTGATGATCCGCTTCCGCCGCAGCGCCAATCCGGTGCCGTCGAAGACATCGCACAATACGCTGATCGAAGTGATTTGGACCGTGGTTCCGGTAGTGATCCTCCTTGTTATCGCGGTGCCCTCGATCGGCCTGCTGGCTGACCAGTACAAGCCCGCGCCCAAGGATGCGCTGACCGTGAAGGTCACCGGCTACCAGTGGTATTGGGGTTATGAATATCCCGACAACGGCATTCCTGAATATGTCTCGAACATGCTTCCCAGGGAAAAGGCCGAGGCGAATGGCGAGCCTTATCTGCTCGCGCCTGACAACCGCATGGTTCTTCCTGCTGGCCGCCCGATCAAGCTGATCATCACCGGTGCTGACGTGATCCACGCCTTTGCGGTGCCGTCGCTCTGGGTGAAGATGGACGCTGTTCCTGGCCGTCTCAATGAGAAGACCTTCACCATTGAGAAGCCGGGCGTCTATTACGGGCAGTGTTCTGAACTGTGCGGCGCGCGTCACGGGTTCATGCCGATCGCGATCGAGGCGCTGCCTCCTGCCCAGTTTGACCAGTGGGTTCTCTCGCAGGGCGGCAAGCTTAGGGGCGCTGACGCAGCAGCTACGGCTGCCGCTCCCGCAGCGCCTGCCGCTCCCGCAGCGCCTGCCGCCGCTCCCGCCGAAAAGCTTTGATGTAAGGGCATAACGCCATGACCACGATTACTGCAGATCATCACGGCGATCATGCTCATGATCATCATGACGCCGATCACAAGCCAGCCTTCTTCCAGCGCTGGTTCATGTCGACGAACCACAAGGACATCGGCACTCTCTATCTGATCTTCGCGATCCTTGCCGGCGTGATCGGCGGCGCGATTTCGGGTCTGATGCGTGCTGAGCTTGCGCAGCCCGGCATTCAGTATCTCCACACTTGGGCCCAGATGACTGATGGTCCTTCGGCCACGATGGACCAGGCCTATCACCTCTGGAACGTGCTGATCACCGCGCACGGTCTGATCATGGTCTTTTTCATGGTCATGCCCGCCATCATCGGTGGCTTTGGTAACTGGTTCGTGCCGATCATGATCGGTGCGCCGGACATGGCCTTCCCGCGCATGAACAATATTAGCTTCTGGCTGCTGATCCCCGCTTTTTCTCTGCTGCTCGGTTCGACATTCGTTCCTGGTGGTACGGGTAATGGCGCGGGCACGGGCTGGACGGTCTATGCTCCGCTCTCGACCAGCGGTTCTGCGGGGCCAGCTGTGGATATGGCTATCCTGTCGCTGCACATCGCGGGCGCCAGCTCTATTCTGGGTGCCGTCAACTTCATCACCACCATCCTGAACATGCGCGCGCCGGGCATGACCCTGCACAAGATGCCGTTGTTCGTATGGTCGGTTTTGGTAACCGCCTTCCTCCTGCTGCTCGCGCTGCCGGTTCTTGCCGCCGCGATCACCATGCTGCTGACCGATCGTAACTTCGGCACCACTTTCTACGATGCCGCCGGGGGTGGCGATCCGGAGCTTTACCAGCATCTTTTCTGGTTCTTCGGGCACCCTGAAGTGTACATCATGATCCTGCCTGGTTTTGGTATCGTCAGCCAGATCATCTCGACCTTCAGCCGTAAGCCGGTGTTCGGCTACCTCGGCATGGCATATGCCATGGTCGCGATTGGCGTCGTCGGGTTCGTCGTCTGGGCGCACCATATGTTCACCACCGGCATGTCGGTGAACGTGAAGATGTACTTCACGGCCGCGACGATGGTCATTGCCGTTCCCACCGGCATCAAGATCTTCTCGTGGATTGCGACGATTTGGGGCGGTTCGATCAGCTACAAGACCCCCATGGTCTGGGCGCTGGGCTTCATCTTCCTGTTCACCGTGGGTGGTGTTACCGGCGTGGTCCTGGCAAATGGCGGCGTCGATGACGTGCTGCACGACACCTATTATGTTGTTGCTCACTTCCACTATGTGTTGTCGCTGGGTGCCGTTTTCGGTCTCTTCGCGGGCTTCTACTATTGGTTTCCGAAGATGTCGGGCCGCATGTACAGCGAATTCCTCGGCCACCTGCACTTCTGGGTGTTCTTCGTGGGCGTGAACCTGCTGTTCTTCCCCATGCACTTCCTCGGACTGTCGGGCATGCCTCGTCGCTATCCCGACTATCCGGAGGCCTTTGCCTATTGGAACAGCGTGGCCAGCCATGGCTATGAGATCATGGCCGTGGGCGTGTTGATCTTCTTCGTGAACGTCTTCTGGTCGCTTGCATTTGGCAAGAAGGCAGAAGGCAATCCGTGGGGCGAAGGCGCGACGACGCTGGAATGGACACTGCCCAGCCCGCCGCCGTTCCACCAGTTCGAAACATTGCCGGTCATCGACTGACGATCGGCGAAAAGAATGCATCCAGCAGGATGCCGGGTGGCGACGAATATCGCGGACCCGCAGTTAGCAGCCCCGGCGCCTGTGATGGTGCCGGGCTGCCGCATGAGGAGCATATGGCAAGTTCGCCGTTCATGACCGGGAGCGCCGCTTCCACGATTCCCGCGCACTGGCGCGACTTTGTCGCGTTGACCAAGCCGCGCGTGATGACATTGGTCGTTTTCACCGGTCTTTGCGGGCTGCTCGCGGCGCCCGGTCAAATCCATCCCGTACTCGCCTTCACTGCCATCCTGTGCATAGCGCTGGGCGCTGGCGCAGCGGCTGCGCTCAACCAATGGTATGAGGCGGATATTGACGCAAAGATGAAGCGGACCGCCAACCGTCCACTGCCCGCTGGCCGTATGGACCGGCAGTCGGCGCTTCATTTCGGCGTCGGCCTTTCCTTCTTCTCGGTCCTGCTGATGGGCGTGGCGACGAACTGGCTCGCCTCTGTCATCTTGGCGGTGTCGATTCTTTTCTATGTTTTCATTTACACTATTTGGCTCAAGCCCCGGACAACACAGAACATCGTCATCGGCGGTGCTGCGGGGGCTTTTCCTCCCGTTATCGGTTGGGCCGCGGTCACAGGTGACGTCGGCGCTCTCCCGGTAGCGCTTTTCATGCTCACCTTCTTCTGGACGCCGCCGCATTTCTGGGCACTCGCGCTGTTCGTCAAGACTGACTATGCTGCGGCAAACATTCCGATGCTGCCCGTCGTATCAGGTGAAGTTGCTACGCGCCGTCAGATATGGTTCTACACCGCGATCATGGCCGCCGCAGCGATGGCACCCATTCTGCTTCGCCTTACCGGTCTGATTTACGGCGTAACTGCCTTGTTCGGTACGGGCCTGTTCGTGATCTTCGCCTTTCAGGTCTACCGGCGCCGTGAAATGGATCCCAGCCGCATGGGTCCCGAACGCCGACTGTTCAAATATTCGATCCTCTATCTTTTCCTTCTGTTCGGAGCGGTTGTCATTGATCGTTGGTTGCTGGCATGACGCCTGAGGAGGAAAAGCAGGTACGCAGTCGGCAGAAGTCGCGCGCCATTGTCACTGGGCTGTTGCTCGGGGCGCTCGTCATTCTCTTTTACGCGATCACGATCGTGAAGATTGGCGCGGGTCAGTAATGGCCAGCTTGCCACCGTCGCCTTTTGATCGGGATCGCCGGAACCGCCGCACCCTCATCACTATGACGGGGGTAGGATTGGCTATGCTTGGGCTGGGTTTCGCATCGGTCCCACTCTACCGGATTTTCTGCCAGCAGACGGGATATGGCGGCACGACGCAGCGCGCTGCTGCTGACGTCAAGTTGCAGCCTGCGATCGGCCATACAATGTCGATCCGATTCGATTCCAATGTTCAACCTGGCATGCCCTGGCAATTCTATCCCGAACATCGGACGGATACGGTGACCGTTGGCGCGCGCGACATGGCGATCTTCATCGCGAAGAACATGTCGGACAAGCCTGTTACGGGCACGGCCAGCTTCAACGTGACGCCGATCCAGTCTGGCGCCTACTTCACCAAGATTCAGTGTTTTTGCTTCACCCAGCAGACATTGCAGCCGGGCGAGCAGGTCCGCATGCCGGTGATTTATTATGTTGATCCCAAAATACTGAATGATCCCGACAATAGGGACACTCAGCAAATTACGCTAAGCTACACCTTCTATCCTGTTGAGCAGGACAAGAAGCCGAGCTAAGGCAATCTACGATAACGCGAACGCGAACAGGGAAGAGTACGTCATGGCAGGCGCCAAGCAGCACGATTATCATATTCTACCGCCCAGCATCTGGCCGCTATTCGGGTCCATGTCGGCGCTGGTAATGGCGCTCGGCGCGATCATGTGGATGCACCCTGATGCCATGCCTGCCGGTGGTGGCTGGGTATTCCTGATCGGCGTCGCGGGCGTGCTGTTCACCATGTATAGCTGGTGGGCGAACGTGATCGCAGAGGCGCATGCCGGTGACCATACGCCGGTGGTGCAATTGCATCTGCGCTATGGGATGATCCTGTTCATTGCTTCGGAAGTCATGTTCTTTGTCGGCTGGTTCTGGGCGTTCTTCGACTTCTCGCTCTTCCCGAGCCAGCTTGCTCCGATCGAAGGGTTGTTCCCGTCCAAGGGTATCGAGGTGATGAACGCGTTTGAGCTGCCGCTGCTCAACACGCTGATCCTGCTCTGCTCGGGCACGACCGTCACCTGGGCGCACCACGCGCTCATTCATGGAGATCGTGAGAGTCTGAAAACCGGCCTGTGGTTGACGGTGATCCTCGGCCTGCTCTTCTCTTCGATCCAGGCCTATGAATATATGCATGCGCCGTTCCCGTTCGGCGGCAGCCCCTACAGCTCGGCCTTCTACATGGCGACGGGCTTCCACGGCTTCCACGTTCTGATCGGTACGATCTTCCTGATCGTCAATCTGGTCCGCGTCTATAAGGGGCACTTCACTCCCCGCCAGCATTTCGGCTTTGAGGCCGCTGCTTGGTACTGGCACTTTGTCGATGTCGTCTGGCTGTTCCTGTTCGTCGCCATCTATGTGTGGGGCGGCTGGGGCGCTCCGATGCACGGCGGCTAAGGCCTCTGTCTTATCCATCAAGAAAACGGCCGGTAACAACCGGCCGTTTTCTTTTGGGCGGAAGATAATTATGCCTGTCGTTATGCTTCTTTCCACACCAGTGCTTCTCCAGCCGTCCAGCCTCTCTCTGCCCGGCGTTCGGCTGCCGAATGCGAGTGCCGTGCCTGCCTGCCGGCAACTCGGCCCGTCCGCTTTGACCGGGGCGACCATATCGTCGGCGGTCAAGCTATGACCGCGCGTCGCGTCCCCCTTTTTGCCAGCATTATCGTGGCAGGCGCCGTGCTGGTCATGATCGCCCTTGGCATCTGGCAGTTGCAACGCCGCGGCGAGAAGGAGGCGATGCTGGCCCTTGCGTCGGCTAATCCAGCCAAGCCGACTGTCAGCTTCCCGCAAATGCCACCTGTTCCGCCCGTGCTGCTGTTCCGCCGCTCTTCCATTCATTGCCTGAATGTCGTTGGCTGGCAGACGGAAGCGGGACGGGCCGCCGATGGGTCGGTCGGCTACCGCTATATCGCGCAATGCGCCACCGGAGCAGAAGGGCCTGGAGCGCTCGTTGCCTTGGGCGTCGCCAAGCAGCCGGACCTGAGGCCAAATTGGAAAGGCGGCCAAGTCACCGGCTGGATATCCGAAGAGCCTGATCACCGGACGTTGTTGTCGCGCTTCACGGCCAATGTTCTTCCGCTGCGGCCGATGTTGATCGCGGAGCGCGCGCCGGAAGGGTTGAAACCGGTCGCCCCGCCGAGCGTCAACGACGTTCCGAACAATCACCTCGCTTATGCCGTCCAGTGGTTCTTCTTCGCAGCGGTGGCCGTGGTTATCTACGTTCTTGCGCTTCGCAAGCGGATGCCTCCATCGGCCGATCCGTCGTAAAGGCTTGCTCCAACGCTCCAGCCTCGTTACCGCGCTTCCCCATCATGCAATATGTGAGCACCAGGGGAAGCGCGCCTGCGCTGGGTTTCGAGGATGTGACGCTGGCAGGGCTGGCGTCCGACGGCGGCCTTTATGTTCCGGAAAGCTGGCCGCGCTTTTCGGAGGCGGACATACGCGCGCTCGCCGGGCTTTCCTATGTGGAAACCGCCGTCCGCGTCATGGCCCCCTATGTCGCGGGCTCGCTCAGCGAAGATGAACTGCGCGAGCTGTGCACTGCCGCCTATGGCCGGTTCAGCCACAACGCGGTGACGCCGCTGGTTCAGCTGGACCACCAGCATTGGTTGCTCGAACTTTTCCATGGCCCGACCCTGGCGTTCAAGGACGTCGCGCTGCAATTGCTGGGGCAGCTGTTTGAGCGGTTCCTGTCACGCCGGGACGATCATCTGACGATCGTCGGTGCGACTTCGGGCGATACGGGGTCGGCGGCGATCGACGCCGTTGCAGGGCGCGAGAAGATCGACATCTTCATGCTGCACCCGGAAGGCCGCGTGTCCGACGTGCAACGGCGCCAGATGACCACGGTGCGCGCGCCCAACGTCCATAATATCGCGATTGAGGGCAGCTTCGACGACGCGCAGGCACTCGTGAAGGCGATGTTCAACGACCCTGCCTTTTCGAAGAAGTTCAATCTGTCGGCGGTGAACAGCATCAACTGGGCGCGGCTGATGGCGCAGGTGGTCTATTATTTCTACGCCGCCGTAAGACTGGGCGCGCCCGAGCGGCAAATTGCCTTTTCAGTGCCGACCGGCAATTTCGGTGACGTGTTCGCTGGTTATGTCGCGGCGCAGATGGGCCTTCCCGTTGCGAAGCTGATGGTCGCGACCAACGTCAACGACATTCTGCACCGCGCGCTGGCGGATGGTGACTATAGCCAGGGCCAGGTCGTTCAGACGTCCACGCCCAGCATGGATATCCAGATTAGTTCGAATTTCGAACGACTGCTGTTCGACGCTGGTGGCCGTGGCGGCCCGGCGCTGGCCGAGCAGATGAAGGGATTTGAGACCAGCCGGGCGATGCGGCTCACCAATGCGCAGCGGGCTGGCGCGGCGAAGCTGTTCGCTTCGGCGCGCGTCGATGGCGACGCAATGAACATGGCGATTCGTTGGGCCTTTGACGGGGCGGGGCAAGTCATTGACCCCCATACCGCCGTGGGCCTTGCCGCCGCGCGCGAGATGGAGGTTGAGGCAGGCGTTCCGATCGTCACGCTGGCGACGGCGCATCCAGCCAAGTTCCGCGAGGCCGTGGAGCGCGCCACCGGGCTTCGTCCGCCTCTGCCTGCCCGCATGGGTGACCTGTTCGCCCGAGAGGAAGCCTATGCCAAGCTGCCCGCGACCTTTGAGGCGATCACCGCCTATGTCGCGGAGCGCGCTACGCCGCGAGCATGAAGCTCGACACGCTCATCGGTGAGCCGTGGGCCGATTATGGCCTGCTCGATTCGGGTCATGGCCGCAAGCTGGAACGCTATGGCCGTTATCGTTTCATCCGACCCGAGCCGCAGGCGATGTGGGCGCCCGCGAGTGCCGACTGGCAGGCCGATGGCGAATTCGTGCCGGGATCGGATGAAGAGGGCGGCGGGCGCTGGTTCTATGATCGCCCGGTGCCCGCTGAAGGTTGGCCGCTCAGCTGGAACGAGGTGACGTTTCAGGCGAGTTGCACGCCTTTCCGGCATCTCGGCTTCTTTCCCGATATGGCGCCGGTGTGGAACTGGATGCGCGAGCAGACGGCCGGGCTGGAGCAGCCGCAGATCATGAACCTGTTCGGCTATACCGGCGTCGGGACATTGGCGATGTCGGCTACCGGCGCGCAGATGGTGCATGTCGACGCGTCGAAGAAGTCGGTGGCGCAGGCGCGG
Organism: uncultured Novosphingobium sp.; assembly: GCA_946886365.1. The sequence continues at coordinate 8,969 of CAMPIM010000016.1, read as the reverse complement.
GCCAATGCCGCCGCGTCGGGGATGGAAGACCGCCCGGTTCGCTGGATCGTTGACGATGCCGCGAAGTTTGTCGCCCGAGAGGTCCGGCGAGAGCGGCGCTATGACGGCATATTGCTCGACCCGCCTAAATATGGCCGTGGGCCGGACGGTGAAATCTGGAGGCTGGAAGAGGATCTGCCCCGTCTGATCGCGGATTGCCGCCGCCTGCTGGATGCCGACAGTCGCTACCTGTTCCTGACCGTCTATGCCGTGCGCATGTCCGCGCTGGCGATCGGGGAATTGCTGAAGCAGGCCTTTGCTGACCTTCCGGGCACGGTCGAAGCGGGCGAATTGGCCGTGCGGGAGGAAGCAAGAGGGCTGGAACTGCCAACGGCCATCTGGGCGCGCTGGCGGCGCTAGAGCATCGTGCGCAAAAGTGGGAACCGGTTTTGCGCCTAAAACGATGCGAAAACAAAAAACTAGGGCGCGCGGCCTGCGTCCAATTAAACGCAGCGCGCTCTAGCGCTTTCAGCCTAGCCCGACCAACGGCACGATATCGACCGGACGGCCATTGCGACGCAGTTCGATCGTGATGGTCGGACGCCCGCTTCCGGCGTTGCCTAGCGGATCGCCCTGTCGCACATCATCGCCCACGGCGGCGGAAAGCCGATGCAATCCGGTGATCAATGTGGTCCAGCCGCCGCCATGATCGAGGATCATGATCTGGCCGTAGCCGCGATAAGGTCCTGCGAAGACGACGCGCCCCGCCGTAGGTGCGACGGCGAGCGCGCCCGACTGGGTGACAATGGTGAGACCCCGCGACCGGACGCCGCTTTCCGACAATTCACCCATGCCGGTAACCAACTGACCCATCACCGGCAAGCGATAGGGTGGAGGTCCGCCCGCACTGCGCTGCCTTGCCTGTGCGGGCGCCATGGCGAGGTCTGGGCGCGCCGGCCTGAGCAGCGGGCCGGGGAGCGCTGCCAGTTCCTCCCGTAAATCGCCTGCGGCCTGGAGGCGATCCATCAGATCGACGATGTCGCGGGCTCTTTCGCCCAAGGCGAGCGCGCGGTCACTCTCCAGATTGGCGTTGGAGCGATAGTCCCTCTCCGCCAGCCGCTTTTGCGTTTCCAACGTGCGTAAAGCGGCTTGGCTATTGCGGAGGTCGGCCTGGCTTTGCGCGAGTGAAGCGGCGGCCTGCTCGGCGGTCTCACGCAAAGCGCGGCTGCGCTCCAGTTCAGCGCGCAAGCCAGATGTGCGCTCCTGAATGACGGGCAATATCTGTCCCAGCACGGCGCGCATGTGGACGGCATCGTTCAGCGACCCCGGCTGCACCAGCGCCAGAGCCAGAGGCCGCCGCGCCATCATCTGAAGGGCGGCGGTCAAGCGGACAACCGGCTCCTGCTTGGCCGCCAGCCGTGCTGCTTGCGAACGCTGCATGCGGGCTATGATCGCGATACGCGCTTGGGCCGCTTGAATGTCAGCCTCGGCCTGCTGGATACGGGCAGCCATGGCGGCGGCGCGGCGGCGCGCCTGTTCGGCCTCGTCCCGCGCGGCCGTTGCCTGCTGTTCCAAACGCTGGGAACGCTCGCGCGCTTGTTCGGACTGGATGCGGGCTGCCTTCAGCGCAGCCTGTTCCTGACGCAGGCTGGTTTCGCCCGTGCCGCCAAGGATGATGCCTGCTTGAGGAGCCGCCGCCAGGCGCGCGGCGGCGATGACCGCTGCGCCGCCGATGATCGCCGCGAAGGCTGTTGACCTTTTCACCCCTTGCCCCCTGCCGGTCCTGCTGGCGACCGGCGATATCTGACTAGGCGCAAACGCCCATCCATGTCGAGCGGTGGCGGCATCAGCCTTCGCGATGATAGGGGTGGCCCGAAAGGATGGAACAGGCGCGCCACAATTGTTCGGCCAGCATGGCGCGAGCCATCATGTGTGGCCAGGTCATCGCGCCAAAGGCGATCAGCAGGTCGGCCCCGGCGCGGGCTTCGTCGTCAAAGCCGTCCGCCGCGCCGATCAGGAAGCGGCATTCGCGCGCGCCCTGGTCTCGCCAGCCATCGAGCCTTTTGGCGAAGTCCATGGAACTGAGCTGGCGGCCCTTCTCGTCGAGCATCACGGTGATCGTGCCAGTCGGAGCGGGCGGCAGCTTGCCGCCACGGTCGGGCAGTTCGGTGATCCTGTGCGGCATGGTCAGCCGCTTCACATAACGTTCGACCAATTCCGCTTCGGCCGAACGTCCGATCTTGCCGCGCGCGATGATGTGGAGGAGCATGGCTCACGCTCCTAACGGGTCAGTGCACGCTTGTCGAAGGTCTGCATGCATTGGCGACACGAAGCCGATGCAGCAGAAGCCTTCAGGCCGTGCCAGCTACCGGCGAGTCGACAAAGCCCCACATCCGTTCCAGATTGTAGAAGCTGCGCACTTCGGGCCGGAACAGGTGGACGATCACGTCGCCCGCATCGATCAGCACCCAGTCGGCGACCGGCAGTCCCTCCACGCGCGCGGATCGGCCGGTGGCCTGCTTGATGCGCTCGGCAAGCTTCTGCGCCATCGACGCGACCTGACGCGATGAACGCCCGCTGGCGATCACCATATGGTCGGCAATGCTGCTCTTGCCTTCAAGCGGGATGGAGATGGTTTCCTGCGCCTGGTCATCGTCGAGCGATTTCAGGACAAGGTCGTGCAGGGCGGCAACGCTGTCGGCATCAGCCGGGTCGTTGGCAGGATGTGGTCTGGTCAAAAATGCTCCATTCTAGACAATCAACCGGCGCGTGAGCGGATCGCGCACGCGTGCATGTTCATATTCGCGATGCCAGAGGGGTTTCGCCTGCCGCAGCAGGGTCGCCGATCTTGGATCAGGGCGAAAGCGCAAAAGCACAAGCGCCGGCGGTCTCCACTCCGTCCAGTCTGCACTCTGGCGCGCGGGCCGGACGAAACGCCGCAGCCAGGCCATGGCCCCAGAGCCACGGGCAACTCCATCATAGCCGGGCCGGGCGATTACGGCAATGGGCATCTGTCGCGCGATGCCGCGCCAATCTTTCCACTGGCCGAACTGGGCCAGATTGTCCGCGCCCATCAGCCAGATAAACTGATTGCGGGGGAAGCGGTGCCTGATCATCTTAAGCGAATCGACGGTGTATCGGGTGCCCAGCGCTTGCTCGATCGCGGTGGACCGAATCGGCGCGCCTCTAGCGACATGGCGGGCATGGGCGAGGCGCGCGGGGAGGGACGCCATGCCAGCACGGGGCTTGAGCGGATTACCCGGCGAGACCAGCCACCAGACTTCGTCCAGCCGCAGCGCCTTCGCAGCGAACAGCGAGATTGCGCGATGGCCGCCATGCGCCGGATTGAAAGAGCCGCCCAGCAGGCCGATGCGTGCCATTCAGCTTGCCGCCGTCGCTGCCAATGGGCCAGAAATGAACCGATTGCTCACTCTGCTTCCATGAACCCGCGTGCCTTCCGCACGCCCTTCCGCCGATTCCGTTGCGCCAGTTGCCTTTTGAGTTCTTCCGGCCGCGGGGCGACCAGGAAGCCGAAGCTGACGCAGCCCTCGCGCGTTTCGACCGCATGATGCAGCCGGTGTGCCTGAACGATCCGCTTCATATAGGGCGAGCGGGAGACATGCCGGTGAGTGATCCGCTGATGGACGAGGATGTCGTGAAAGCCGAGATAGATGAGGCCGTAAGCCGCGATCCCCGCGCCGCAGGCTGTCGCCCAATCGCCCCAGCCCCATTGCACGCCCCCGAGCAGCAGCAGGATCGAGGGGAGCGCGAAGATCACGAAATAGAGGTCATTCGCTTCCCACATTCCGTTGCGAGGACGATGATGGCTGGCATGCAAGAACCAGCCCGGCCCATGCATCACCCAGCGGTGCATGACATAGGCAAAGCCCTCCATCGCGGTGACGGTGGCGGCGAAGATCAGGAACAGCAGGAACGCGGACATGGCGCCCTGTATAAGCGCGCGAATGAAGGTGCGCGACCCCGTATAATTCCGGACACGAAAAAGGCCGCGATCATCGAGATCGCGGCCTCTTCATTCTATAATCGAAGAAATCAGAAGGAGGCGGTGATCGAACCCACGACGCCAGCCTTGCTGATGTTACGGCCGCTGGGGCTGTAGAGCGACTTGTCGGTGTCAACATAGCTGACGCCGAAGGTCAGGTGGCTCCAGGTGTAGGTCGCGCCGATGCTCCAATCGGTATATTCGTCACCGATGGTGAGGTAGCTGGGGCCAAAGCTGTGGCCCAGGTGCGCCGAAACGCCCAGCGGCGTGTTGGGAACGCTGGCCGACAGGTCGCCCGCGACATAGAGATTGTCTTCGCGGGTCAGGCCGCCATCGACGGAAAGGGCGCGCGACTTGGGTGCATAGGCAGCGCTGAGCTTGGCCGATGCCGGGCCGAAAGTGCCCTTGACCGAAGCGTAGGGCTCAACGAAGTCGGTGTTCGCACCGCCCGAACCGGGATAGTAATAATAGAGCACGCCGACATCGACGGTCGCGGCGCCGAAGGTCCGCGAATAGCCTGCGATCAGGTCGAGTTCCTGATCGCTGCCAGCGGCCACATAATCGTCGATGGACGAGCCCCAGGTCGAGACATAGAAGCCCGATTCATGGGTGACGGTGATGCCGCCCTGCAGCGCGAAACGCTTATCGGTCTGCGAAATGCCACGGAAGCGGTAGTCGGTGACCACGGCTGCATTGCCGGTGACGGTGAGCGCTGGCGTAGCTTCGTCCTGGGCGAGCGCCGGGACGGACAGAGCAGCGAGAGCGACGGCCGAGAGGCCGAGAATGGACTTACGCATTGGATTCCCCTTGATGGTTTTCTGCGATGGTCCCGCCTGCGTCAGGATCCCGAATTCTCTATTCCCGCAAAGGGCCGGATCGGATGACCTGAACAGGCACGACATGCCGACGCATGCCGCGCTGCACAAGAAATTATTGCTACTGGTTGTCTTTTACGTCCATAATGTTGCTACTCTGCAACAAAAGGCCGAGCGCTTGGTGCAGCCTGATGCACCACCCGCTGTGGATAGGGGATCGTGATCCCATGCTCGCGAAACAACAGCCAGAGGCGGTTCAGCACGTCCGATTTGACACTTCCGACGCCGCCTTCCGGGTCGCTGATCCACACCAATATGTCATGTTCGACGCGGTTTTCGCCAAAGCTCGTCATCCAGACATTGGGCTTGGGATTGCGCAGGACGCGTGGGCTTTCCTGCGCGGCGCGTAGCATGAGCTCCTGCGCAAGCTTGAGGTTGCTGTCGTAACCGATGCCCACTGGAATGCGGATGCGGACATTGCGGTCGGAATAGGACCAGTTTTCCACCTCCTGCGTCATCAGGTTTTCGTTCGGGATCAGATGTTCCTTGCCGTCGCGGGTCAGGACGGAGACGGCGCGAACACCGATCTTGTTCACCCAGCCAAAGCTGTCGCCGACAACGATGACGTCGCCCGGCTTGATCGAGCGGTCCATGAGCAGGATGATCCCGGCGAACAGATTGCCGAAGGTTTTTTGCAGGCCGAAACCGACCGCCAGGCCCAGTGCGCCGGAAAAGACGGCAAAGGCCGTAAGGTCGATGCCGAGCAGATCGACGCCGATGAAGAAGGCGGCGACGACGGCGGCGATGGCGGCAAGCTTTTGGGCCAGTAGCTTTTGCGTGGGATCGAGCCCTTTTGCTCGGTCGATGCTGCGGGCGAACAGGCGATTGGCGAGCCGCACCAGCGCAAAGAGCAGGAGGCAGATCGCGGCGGTGCTGACAAGGCCAAGCAGCGTGATCCGCCGTTTGCCAAGGTCTATGCCGATGCCGTCGAGCATGTCCGCAACAGGCGCGAAGCCGCCGCTGCTGCCGGAAAGGATCATGACGAACAGCAACAGGGCGAGCGGAACGACAGCCCAGCGCGGAATGGCGAGGCTGCGCAAGATATGGACGGCGAGCAAGGCGACGGAGAGCGCGAATGCTCCGCCAAGGATGAGGTGGGCGAGCGCGCCGACGGGCCATAGCATGACAGCTAGGGCGAAAAGACCGCTTCCAAGGCTGTGGCGAAGGATGGGGCGGAAATGTCCGGCCAACGCTTCCCCTAATGGTCGTGCCCGGCGGCGCAGGGGCGGGGCGGCGATATGGGCAATTCCATCGGCGATCAGGAACAGAACCCCCACGATCGTGAGCGCTACAAGGGGATGAACGATCGCCGGATTTCCGGGCAGAAATGCCAGCAGGTTGGGGAGGCCCCGGCTCATCCCCGAACCTTGCGGAAGCGGGCGAGGCCGGCATCGAGGTCGGCAATGAGATCGGCGGGATCTTCTAGACCGATCTGTAGCCGGACGAGCGGACCTTCCGCCTGCCATATGGTGGCGGTGCGGTAGCGTGCTGGATCGACGGGCAAAGCCAGGCTTTCGAACCCGCCCCAGCTGTAGCCGATGCCGAAATGTTCGAGGCCATCGATAAGGGCTGCGCGGGCTTCTTCGCCGCCATCCTTGAGGACAAAGCTGAAAAGGCCGCTGGAGCCGGAAAAGTCACGCGCCCAATTTTCATGGCCGGGGCAACTTGGCAGCGCGGGGTGGAGGACGCGGGCGACGTCGGGCTGTTCGGCGAGCCAGCGGGCGATCTGGAGCGCGCCGTTCTGATGCTGGTTCAGGCGGACGCCGAGGGTGCGGAGGCCGCGGCTGGCGAGCCAGGCATCGTCGGGGCTGACCATTTGGCCGAGGAGATGGGCGGTTTGGCGGAGCTTGGGGAAATGCTCCGGGGTCGCGGTGACGGAGCCGAGCATGACGTCGCTGTGGCCGACGATATATTTGGTGCAGGCGAGGATGGTGATGTCGATGCCGTGCGCGAGGGCGGGAAAGAAGAAGGGCGTGGCCCAGGTATTGTCGAGGAGAGTGACGATGCCCTTTTCCCTGGCGAGGGCGGTAATGGCGGGGATGTCCTGCACTTCGAAAGTCAGGCTGCCGGGGCTTTCCAGGAAAATGGCGCGGGTGTTTTCATTAAGGAGTTGGCGAATTGAAACGGAATCGGCGAGGGGGTCGTAATATATCGTTTCGATTCCGTAACCTTTTAGCATCTGCTCGCAGAAGTTGCGGGTGGGGTCGTAGGTGCTGTCGACCATGAGCAGCTGGTCGCCGGGCTTCAGCACCGACAGCAGCGCGCAGGCGATCGCGGCGACGCCGGAGGGGAAGAGCATCGTCCCTTCCGCGCCCGGTTCCATTTCGGTGAGCGCGTCGGCGAGGCTCCAGGCTGTGGGCGTGCCCTTGCGGCCGTAGAAAAGCCGCTCATGCGTGCTGCTGCGGGCCGCGCTGCGCAGATGGGCGACATCGTCATAGAGGATAGTCGAGGCGCGCCAGACCGGCGGGTTGACGATCGCGCCGGGCTGGCCGGGCATGCCGGTCCATTCCGCCTTGCGCCCGGCCTGCGCCAATTGGGTGAGGGGCTTGCGGTCCTTGCTCATGCGGCCGGGCCTGTCGCCTTGGGGGTGGATGGATCGAGCCCCCATTCCGACCAGCTGCCGTCATAGAGGGTGACGTCCGTCTTGCCGAGCAACTCGAGGCCCGCGAGGATGATCGCCGCCGTCACGCCACTGCCGCAGCTGGTGATGATGGGGCGGGCGAAGTCCGTGCCCGCGTCGAGGAACAGTTGCCGCAGTTCCTCGCCCTTCTTCATGCTGTTGTCGGCGTTGAAGAGGGAGGCGGACGGGATGTTGCGCGAGCCGGGGATATGGCCCGATGCCATGCCGGGGCGGGGCTCCTTTTCCTCGCCGGTGAAGCGGGGAGCTCCGCGCGCGTCGAGGACCTGCGCGGCATGGCTGTCGAGATTGGTGAGCAGGTCGTCTTTGGTGCGGACCTGACCCTCAGCGCGTCGGGCGTTGACGTCGCCGCGCGGGATGACGGGCCAGCCGCTTTCCATCGGGCGGCCTTCGGCGATCCACTTTGGCAGGCCGCCGTCGAGGATCGCGGCGGACTTGCCCACGCCATAGAGCCGCATCATCCACCAGGCGCGGGCGGCGCTGTGCGTCGGGCTGTTGTCGTAGAGGATGACGCGACTGTCCGCGTTGATGCCGAGCGCGCGGCAACGTTCGGTCATGAAAGCGTCGGTCGGCAACATGCCGGGGCGCGGGTCGTCTGCATCGGAAAGGCTGGGGAGGTCGAGATAGGCGGCGCCGGGGATGTGGGCGGCTTCGAACTCGGCGCGGGGGTCGCGTGGCGTGCCGGGGAGGAACAGGCTGGCGTCGAGTATCTTGAGGTCGTCCTGGCCCAGTTCTGCTGCGAGCCTGTCCGTGGAGATGAGGATGTCCATGCCGCCTCTTTTGTTGGTGCGTGGCGACCTTTTTAGGCGGGTGATGAGGGTGTGGGAAGGGTGTTGGGGTTTTAGCCTCGCCTATTGTTCGGGTGTCATTCCAGCGGAAGCTGGAATCTCGGGAGGGGCGGCGTGACGGGGCCTGAGATCCCAGCGTTCGCTGGGATGACGACTTGGGCGGAACTTAGCTCGCGAGTTCGAGCGCGGTGGCGCGGCTGCCGGGGGTGCGGAACTGGCGGGGACCTTGATCGACGCGGAAGGGGGCGAGGCGGTCGGCGGGCGGGGTTTTTTCCTGGCCGATGATGAAGGCGCGGCCGGTGCGGCCTGATCCGACAGGAGCGCCATCCGGTTCGTCGGACCAGCGATATTGCGCGTCGAAGGCGACAAGCGGAATGAGCAGCGCGCGATCGCCCATCTGTACGGGCGCGATCTGGTCGGGCAGGAGGCGTAGCTCGCCGATCAGGCTGTGGCTTTGCCCCGGTGCGAGCGAGACGGCGGAATGAGCCGGTAGTCCGGTGGCCCCGGCGAAGAACTGCTGTAGCTGCGCCTGCTGGTTGGTGTCCGCATTGGCCATGAAGGTACGGATCAGAATGTCGTCCGCGCTGCGTTCGCCGCGATTGTGGAGCGTCAGCGCGTAGCCAATGGTGGCGCCCATCAGCGAGAGACGGGCGCTGCGGACTTCAAGGGTCAGGTCTATCCATGGC
>CAMPIM010000015.1 GCA_946886365.1 uncultured Novosphingobium sp. | reverse complement strand
CGTGTTGGCGGCGTTGATCCTGGGTTTCGTCCTGCATCGTTTCGCAGGGTTGCCGATCCAGCTTGCCGCTGCGAGCGGGCTGCTGGCGGTGGCGGCGCAGCTGGGCGACCTGCTGGAAAGCGCGATGAAGCGCCGTGCGGGTGTCAAGGACAGCGGAAGCCTGCTGCCGGGCCATGGCGGCGTGATGGACCGTTTGGACGGGGTCGTCGCTGCGGCGCCGCTCGCTGCTGCCCTCTATCTTTTGCTGGTGTTCCCATGACGCGCAAGGTTTCCATCTTTGGTGCGACAGGGTCTGTCGGCATGTCGACACTCGATCTGATCGAGCGCGATCGCGATGCGTTTGAAGTGGTGGCGCTGACCGCGCATAGCGACGTTGACGGGCTGGCTACGGTGGCGCGCCGGTGCAACGCCCAAATGGCTGTGATAGGCGACGCCGCGCGCTACGATGCGCTAAAGGCGGCGTTGCAGGGGTCTGGTATCAGGGTCGCAGCGGGCGAAGCTGCTCTGATCGAGGCGGCAGAGGCGGGGGCGGACTGGACCATGGCCGCGATCGTCGGTTGTGCGGGCCTGCGCCCTACAATGGCGGCGTTGAAGGCGGGCGGCACGGTTGCCCTTGCCAACAAGGAGTCGCTTGTGTCGGCGGGTGCGCTGATGATGGACGCGGCGGAGCATTCGGGCGCTACACTGCTGCCGGTCGATAGCGAGCATAATGCTATTTTCCAGTGCCTTGCCGGAAGTCGTTTGGACGATGTGGCAAGGATCATCCTGACGGCGAGTGGCGGCCCGTTTCGCACGCGCAGCCGGGAAGAGATGCGTCACATAACGCCAGCGCAGGCCGTGGCGCACCCCAATTGGTCGATGGGCGCGAAGATCAGCGTTGATAGCGCCACGATGATGAACAAGGGCCTGGAACTGATCGAGGCGGCGCATCTGTTCCCCGTGGGGCTGGAGCGCATCGAGATTTTGGTTCATCCCCAATCGATCATCCATTCGATGGTCGAATATCGGGATCGCTCGACCCTCGCGCAGCTTGGATCGCCGGATATGCGTATTCCTATCGCCAGCGCTCTCGCATGGCCCAATCGGATGGAAACGCCCTGCCAGCCACTGAACCTTGCACAGGCAGGACGGCTTGATTTTGAGGCTCCGGACGACAGCCGTTTCCCTGCGCTTCGTCTGGCGCGGCAGGCGGCGGAGCAGGGTGGGCTGGCGCCTGCGATCCTGAATGCCGCCAATGAAGTGGCGGTGGCGGCCTTCCTGAATAAGGCCATCGGCTTCCTTGATATCGCCATGATTGTGGAGGACGTTCTGAACCGCTATAGCGCGCCAGTGCCAAGCGGGATCGACGATGTGCTGGAAGCAGATGCACAGGCTCGACGCATGGCGGGCCAAGTGATGGAAAGATTGACGGCTTGATCCAAAATCCCGGGTTCCTGTTGACGGTCCTCGCCTTTGTAGCGGTCATCGGGCCGCTCGTTTTCGTGCATGAACTCGGCCATTATCTGGTCGGTCGCTGGTGTGGCGTGAAGGCGGAAGCCTTTTCGATCGGTTTCGGCCCGGAGATCGCAGCATGGGTGGACCGGCGCGGTACACGCTGGCGCATCGGCGCTTTGCCTCTGGGTGGTTATGTCCGCTTCAAGGGGGACATGAACGCCGCCAGCCAGGCAGATCCCGCATGGTTGCAGCTTCCCGCGAGCGAGCGCGCCGAAAGCTTTCCGGCCAAGCCGCTGTGGCAAAGGGCGGCGATCGTCGCCGCAGGCCCATTCATCAATTTCCTGTTCGCCATCCTGATCCTGTCCACATTCGCCTTCGCTTATGGCGAGAGCCGAACCCCGGCTGTCGTGGGGAAGGTGCAGCCAGCCAGCGCAGCGGCGGCGGCGGGTATCCAGCCCGGAGATCGTATCCTGTCGCTCAATGGGCGAGAGATGGCGACCTTCGATGACCTTCGCCTTTATGCGCAGATCCGTCCCGGTGAACCGGTGATTATCCTGCTCGAGCGAGGGGGTAAGACGGTCGAGAAGCGGGGCAGCGTCGGCGCCGTTCAGGAGCGTGACGGCTTTGGCAACAGTTTCAAGGTCGGGCGGTTGGGCATCGCTCCTGGACAGCCGGTGATAGAGCCGGTGGAGCTTTGGCGCGCGCCTGTCGTCGCTCTCAAGCAGACGGGCCAGATCATCCGTACGATGGTCGAGACGCTGGGGCAGATATTGGGCGGTGGCCGGTCGTATAAGGAACTGGGCGGACCACTCAAGATCGCGGAGGTTTCGGGTCAGGCCGCGACTTTGGGGGTTGAAAGCTTTGTATTCTTCATGGCCCTTATTTCGATTAATTTGGGGTTCATCAACCTGTTGCCAATTCCCATGCTGGATGGCGGACATCTGCTGTTTTACGGGGTGGAGGCTATACAGCGCAGGCCCGTCAGTCCGCGCGTGCAGGAATGGGCGTATCGTTCGGGTCTGGCGGTTCTCCTGGCCATGATGATGCTGGTGACTTTCAACGATTTATCTTCTTTCGGGCTCTGGGAACGCCTGTCCGGCTTGATCGGCTAAGCCGTATCGGGCAGGGAGGCGCGATTTAGCGCCGTGTTTCCCGGCGTGAACGAACATATGCTTTTTTGTAAAAGGGTAGAGCGGGTGACAGCGATGATGAGCAGCAAGAGACAGCGCCCGGTTGTCGCGGCCCTTCTGGTAACGACGATGATCGGCGGCTTGTCTGCGGTTCCCGTGCTGGCGCAGGACGCGCCGCAGGCCGCCGCGCCCGCTCCTGTCCCCGCCGTGGCACCGGCTGCGGGAACCATCCGCAACATCAGCGTGGTGGGGCAACAGCGGCTCGAACCCGATACGGTGCTGTCCTATACCAAGCTGCGCATTGGCCAGCCCTTTACGCAGGAGTCGCTCGACCAGGCGCTGCGCGACCTGTATGAAACCGAGCTGTTCGCCGACGTCCAAATCCGCAACGACAATGGTGCGCTGACGCTGGAGGTGAAGGAAAATCCGGTCATCAACCGCATCGTGCTGGAAGGCAACAAGCGGCTGAAGGAAGACAAGATCCGGCCGGAGATCAAGCTTGCGCCTCGCCAGATCTACACCCGGTCGAAGGTCCGCGCCGACGTCGCCCGCATCATCGAACTCTATCGTCGTCAGGGCCGCTTTGCCGCGACGGTCGAGCCCAAGATGGTGCAGCTCGACCAGAACCGCGTCGACATTGTCTTCGAGATTTCCGAAGGGCCTAAGTCCAAGGTCCGCCAGATCAACATCATCGGGAACGAGAAGTTCAGCGACGGCGACCTGCGTAGCCAGATGGTGACGAAACAGTCGCGCTGGTTCCGCGTCTTCTCCTCGGGCACCAGCTACGATCCCGATCGCCTCGCCTATGACCAGCAGAAGCTGCGTCAATATTATCTGACCGAAGGCTATGCCGATTTCCGCGTGATCTCAGCCGTGGCGGAACTGACGCCGGACAAGCAGGACTTCATCATCACTTATGTGGTTGAGGAAGGGAAGCGCTATAAGTTCGGCGACGTGAAGGTAGAATCCGACATTCGCGACCTGTCGAGTGCGTCGCTTACCAAGACGCTGCCGATGAAAAAGGGCGATTGGTACAACGCCAAGCAGGTCGAGGATACTGTCGACACGCTGAGCGAGACGGCGGGCCTGTTCGGCTATGCCTTCGCCGACGTTCAGCCGGATTTCAACCGCGACAAGGACAGCCTGACGATGGGAATTAATTTCCGCATCGCCAATGCGCCGCGCGTCTATGTCGAGCGGGTGGACATCAACGGCAATACGCTGACCCAGGACAAGGTGGTCCGCCGCGAGTTCCGTCTGGCGGAAGGTGACGCGTTCAACAGCTTCCTCGTCAAGCGTTCGAAGGACCGCATCAACTCGCTGGGTTTCTTCCAGGAGAAGCTCGACATCGAGCAGAAGCCGGGCTCCGCGCCCGATCGCATCGTGCTGGAAACCAACGTCCAGGAAAAATCGACGGGTGAACTGTCGCTGTCGGCGGGCTTCTCTTCGCTCGAACGCTTCATCGTTTCGGCATCGATCACGCAGCGCAATTTCCGTGGCAAGGGCCAGGAATTGCGCACCAGCGTCAATTATTCCAGCTATTCGAAGTCGGTCGAAGTGGGCTTCACCGAACCCTATTTCATGGACAAGAATATCGCGCTGGGTGGCGATATTTATCGTCGCGACCTGAACAGCTTCCGATACACGGGTAACGGAAACGATCGCGATACGACATATAAGCAGACGACGACGGGCTTCCAAATTCGCGCGGGCGTGCCGATCACCGAATATATGTCGCTGGCGCTGCGCTACAGCCTTAATCTGGATGATGTGAGTCTGGATAAGGATACTTATTACAGAAACGGTGTCTGTAGCGCCATCCTTGCTGGCCGCTATCTGTGTGATGCCATCGGCAAACGGACCACGTCTTCTCTCGGCTATTCGCTGATTTACGACAATCGTGATAACCGCATTCGGCCGACACGGGGCCAAAACGTCGTTCTGAACCAGGATTTCGCCGGGCTGGGCGGTAGCGTTAAATATGTTCGCACGCGACTGAATGCTTCGAAATATTGGCCGTTAGGTGGAGGCTTCATTTTCTCGATATCGGGCGAGGGAGGCTATATCCACTCGCTGGAGGGTGAGCGTCGCGATGCCTCGGGAAATTTGGTCGATAAAGTTCGCCTGACAGATCGCTTCTTTTTGGGTAATCCCCAAATTCGTGGCTTTGACATCCGCGGGATTGGGCCACGTGTTGTTCGTCGCTATTACACCACCACAACCGACGCGACGACTGGTGTGATCACCAGCGTACTATCGACAGACAACAATAACCGGCGTGATGACGCACTAGGTGGCAAGATTTATTATCTTGCTCGTGCAGAGGTTGAAATTCCACTGGGTTCTGGCGCACGGGAGATGGGCCTTCGTCCATCTGTGTTCGTAGATGCGGGTGCAGTCGGCGGACTTCGCGATCCTGTTCCAACTTCGTTCGCTGGTTATTGTTCGACGCCGAGTGGGGGCACCACGCCTCCCGATGCTGGCGGCACCCCGCAAGCGCCGACTTGCCCCACGGGAACAACGCACGTCAGCGGCACGGGCTTTACAGAAGAATATCTCGGCGACACGCTCAAGCCGCGTGTTTCCGTGGGCTTTGGCGTCAATTGGAACTCGCCGTTCGGGCCGTTCCGCATCGACATCGCCAAGGCCCTGCTCAAGGAACCAGGGGACGACACTCAGCTCATCAGCTTTAACGTAGGGACTCAATTCTAATGAATAAGATGCTCAAGGCCGCGGCGCTTGCTCTTGCGCCCATGACTGCCATCGCGCTGACCAGCGTGCCTGCCGCAGCCCAGTCGAAGGTTGGGATCGCTGTTGCAGACCTGCAGCGTGCGGTAGCGACCAGCTCGGCCTACACCACGGCTCGCTCACAGATTCAGACGACCTACAAGGCGCAGATCGACAGCTTCACCGCTCGCAAGAATGCGATCGACGCTGACCTGAAGGCCAAGGGCACCGCACTTGAAGCGGCGATGAAGGCTGCGGGCAACAAGCCTACGCCCGCGATCCAGACCCAGTATGAAGCCTATCAGAAGGCCGGGCAGAGCGGTCAGGCCGAACTGCAGCGCCTGGGCCAGCCGATCGCGCTCGCCAACGCCTATGTCGAAGAGCAGATTTCGGCAAAGCTGTCGGACGCGCTCAAGTCGGCGATGACGAAGGCGAAGGTTGACCTGATCCTGGCACCCGACGCCACCGTGTCCTACCAGCCGACCGTCGACATCACGCAACAGGTCGTGACCGAACTCAACGCGCTGGTGCCGAGCGTCGGCATCGTGCCGCCCGCTGGTTGGCAACCCGGCGGCGCTCGTGGTCAGGCGCCGACGCCTGCCGCCGCGGCTCCCGCCAACCCGTCGCAGCAGCCGACCTCGCGCTGATCGCAGCGATGACGGGGGAAGTTGAAGCGGCCACCGCCGCCGTGGGCGCCATCGATATTCGTGGCATCATGGCGGCGCTGCCGCACCGCTATCCGATGCTGCTCGTCGACCGCGTGGCCTCTCTCGTGGTGCGAGAGAGGATTCACGCGGTCAAAGCCGTGTCGATCAACGAATCATTCTTCCAGGGGCATTTCCCTGGCCGACCAATCATGCCGGGCGTGTTGATCGTCGAGGCGATGGCGCAGGCTGCGGGCGTGCTGACGGTTGAAACGCTCGATCTGCGAGGATCGGGCAAGCTCGTTTATTTCATGAGCATCGACGGGGCGAAGTTCCGCAATCCGGTGGAGCCGGGTTGCCTGCTGGACCTTCATGTCGAATTGCTTCAGATTCGTGGCCGCGTCTGCAAGTTCGTGGGCAAGGCTACGGTCGATGGCAAGCTGTGCGCCGAGGCGAACTTCGTCGCGATGATCGCCGATCCGCCGGAGGACTGAAGGCCGGGAGGGGTTGCGTTCGCGCGTGATCCCATGTAACCGCGCGCCTTCGCAAGAATTCGCATCCATGGCCGGTCGGAAACCGGCCCATTGACGGAGCAGACTCATGAAGGCCAATACCCACCCCGATTACCACCTGATCACCGTTCAGATGACCGACGGCACCACCTTCCAGACCCGTTCGACTTGGGGCAAGGAAGGCGACACGCTGGCGCTCGACATCGACCCCAAGTCTCACCCGGCCTGGACGGGCGGCAACCGCCAGCTGGACACCGGCGGCCAGGTGGCGCGCTTCAACAAGCGCTTTGGCGGTCTGACGCTGAAGAAATAATCGGTTCCTTCTTGGAACGAATGGGAAGGGCGCCTCATGGGCGCCCTTTTTGTTGTGCGGCGGTATTCCGAGACGTCCGCTAGGGGTTAGGGGAAGGTGCGAACGGAGCGAGCTTTTGGGTTCGCCTTAAAAGAAGCTACCCTGCGCTAGCCCACCCCCCGGCCCCTCCCGCTTGCGGGAGGGGAGCAGTTAGCCTCAGGCTGCCGCCCGGTCCTCGTCGAGGAACACGGCCACATCATCCAGCGCCACATCCTTTGACAGGAATGTCTTTCCAATCCCCCGCGCCAGCAGGAAGGGGAGCGTTCCCGCCGCCATCTTCTTGTCATGCAGCATGTGGGCGACCAAAGCGGCGCCATCGGCCTTAACATGGGCGCTAGCAAGATCATGCGGCAGGCCAACGGACTTCAGATGTGCCGTCACCCGATCCGCATCCTCCATCGTGCATATACCCAGCCGCACAGAATAGCGGAAAGCGAGCGCCATGCCCGCCGCCACGCCTTCACCATGCAGCAGCAGATCGGAAAAGCCCGTATCCGCCTCCAGCGCATGCCCAAAAGTATGGCCAAGGTTCAGCAGTGCGCGGCGACCGGATGTCTCTCGTTCGTCATCCGCCACGATAGCGGCCTTCGCTCGAACGCTTCGTTCGATTGCGAATTCGCGTGCGTCGCGATCGCCCGCGAGTAGTTTCTGCCCTTCGGCTTCACACCATGCGAAGAAATCCGGGTCGTCTATCAGCCCATATTTCACAACCTCGGCATAGCCCGCGCGGGTCTCGCGCGCGGGCAGGCTGTCGAGCGTCGATGGGTCGATGAGGACAAGGCTGGGTTGATAGAAGCTGCCGATCAGGTTCTTGCCCGCACTCGCGTTGATCGCAGTCTTGCCGCCTACGGAGCTATCCACCTGGGCGAGGAGCGTCGTTGGCACCTGGATGAAGTGGCAGCCGCGCTTCAGGATGGACGCGGCGAACCCGACGAGATCACCGATCACCCCGCCGCCAAGCGCCACGACATGATCGCCACGTTCCACTTCCAGGGCCAGCAATTGGTCGAGCAATTGCTCAAGATGTCGCCAGCTTTTCGTCTGCTCGCCTGCGGGCAGGATGATAGGTTCGACGGCGATACCGGCGCCGCGCAGGCTGGTTTCGAGCCGGGGCAGTTGCGCCTTTGCGACATTGGCGTCCGTCACGACGATCAGTCGCCCGCCGCGGGCATAGGGCGCAAGATGATCGGCCGCCCGGTCCAGCGCGCCTTGTTCGATCACGATATCGTAACTGCGCGCATCCAGCGCGACGCGAACTATTGCCATGCGGCCAGTTTCTCCAGGATGCGCTCGACCGCCACTTCGTGCGGGGCGGCGATGCTCTTCACATGAATGGGCGCGAGTGCGTAGACAGGATTGCGCACCGCCGCCAGTTCGGTCAGCACGACGCGAGGATCCTTGCCCTTCAAGAGAGGACGTCCTTCCCGCCGCGACACTCGATCGACCAAAGTGTCGATGTCGGCGTCGAGCCATATCGCAGTCCCCTGATCGAGGATAAGCGCGCGTGTCTCTTCCTGCATGAACGCGCCGCCGCCGGTTGCGATCACCTTTGGCTCGTCGTCCAGCAGCCGGGCGATCACCCGGCGTTCGCCATCGCGAAAATATCCTTCGCCATAACGTTCGAACATTTCCGAAATCGTCATGCCAGCGGCCTTTTCGATCTCTTCGTCCGCATCCACGAAGGCAAGGCCAAGCCGCGCCGCCAACCGGCGCCCCACCGTCGATTTGCCGACGCCCATCATCCCGATGAGGACGATGGAACCGCGCTTTGACTGCGGAGGCACGGATTTGCTGTTTCGCTGCATTGCGGAGGGGGCTATACATCCCCCCGTCGCAGAGGCAAATCGCAACTTTCCTCAACTTCACGGCTCGGCCGCACAAGGATTCATGAGAAGCAATCGTTCCTTCAGCACCTTCGAGAGCGGTTCGCGTCGTCGCGGCACGCGCTTGCCCATCATTCCCATCGTCCTGATCGTCCTGGCGATCGGTCTGGTCGCGCTGCTCTGGTCGCGCGGCGGAGAACGGCCGCAGCAGCGAGTGGAAAAGGCCATTCCCGCCGAAAAGCTGGGCAAATAAGGGCATGCGTCAAGGCCGGTTGAATGCGAAATGGGCGCTTGGAACGCTTGCGCTCGCTCTCACGCTGCCGGTGATTGCGCAGGAGTCGCCTGAATCGCTCCTGCCCCCCGGCTTTGGAGAGGCGCCCGAGACGCCGCCAGCCACCGGATCGCAAACGCCGCGTCCGGCAAGTCCGGCTGCTCCCGTCCCGATGGTTCAGCCCTTGCCGTCCGGCAGCGCTATGGCTCCTGCCGATAATGCAGTGGGGAATGGCCCGGACGAAGCGCTTTCAGAAGAAGAGCTGGCGGCGCAAAAGCAGAAATATGACCTTCCTGAAGGCGCGCATCGGTCGCTGGATCGAATTGGGCCACTGACGCCCGAACGGCGTGGCATGGCGCCTGATGCCTTCGGCGCACAGTCCGGGCAATTTCTTGCCACGCTGATGAAGGAAACACGGGCGCCGATCACGTCGCGTTGGGCCTCTATCCTGCTGCGGCGTGCGCTGCTCTCCGCGACCGACACGCCTCGCGATATCGACGGCGCCGACTGGGTTGCGGAGCGGGCATGGTTGCTGCTGCGCATGGGGGAGGCGGATAGCGCGCGGCTGCTGGTGCAGAGCGTCGATTCGGACAAGTTCACGCCACGCCTCTACGCGGTGGCGATGCAGACTTATCTGGCCACGGCGGATCCGGCTGGCCTGTGCCCTCTGTCGGCTGGCGCGCTGCGTTACAGCAAGGAGCCGGGGTGGGACATGACGCGGGCGATCTGCCCGGCATTGTCGGGCGATCAGGGGTCGGCGAGCGCTGCGCTCAATCAGGCCCAACGGCGCGGCGTGGTGCGCGGTATAGATTATCGGCTCGCGGAAAAGGTTGTGGGCACCGGCTTTGACGCGCGGCGATCGGTGAAGATCGAATGGGATGGGGTCGATGGGCTGACCGCATGGCGCTTTGGCCTGGCAACCGCGCTCAATGTGGAAATTCCCGAACCGCTATATGCCACCGCCGGGCGCCACGTCCGCGCGTGGGAAGCGCGCGCGCCTGCGCTTAGCGCGGTTCGTCGCCTGCCAGGCAGCGAGGCGGCAGCCCGGCTTGGCGTGTTTTCAAGCCAGGCTTTGGTAGGTTTCTACAGTCAGCTTGGCGCTGACGGCGACGCGTCGCCCGAGATTGCCGACCGGATCGACGCGCTGCGCACCGCCTATCGGGGTGGATCGCCCGAAGAGCGGGTCCAGGCGATGCAGATGCTTTGGCGGGACAATGGCAGGCCCGATTATGTCGGCCTGATCGCCACGGCCAAAGCCGCTGCCGCTTTGCCGGTCGCCAACATCGATGCGCGAGAGGCCGCCAACCTGATCGCGGCCATGCTGACCGCAGGTTATGATCGCAGCGCGGCGCGCTGGAGCGGGGTGGCTCGTCAGGCGGAGGGGGATGGCGCTGGCGACCTTTGGGCGTTGCTGGCGGTCGGCGCGCCCAGTTCAGTTGTCGATATCAGCGAAGGCCGGATTTCTTCCTTCGCGGACGAAGCGGGCGCGGAAAAAGGCCAGATGCTGATTGCTGCGCTGGCGGGCCTTGCTCGCATCAATTCGCAAGCAAGCGCTTCATTGGCAAAGGATAAGGGGCTCAACCTGGCTGTGAACAGCCGGTGGGCGAGGGCGATCCATCAGGCGGCGGCGAGGGGGGAGAAAGCCACCGTTGCCCTGCTCGCGGCAGTGGGCATGCAAACGGCAGAGTGGAATCGTCTGCCGCCCGCCCATCTCTATCATATCGTCGCTGCTCTGCATCAGGTCGGGCTTGATCCCGAAGCGCGGATGATCGCGGCGGAGGCGATCACGCGGATTTAATCTCATGGGAGAAGATGGCGCGCTGATCGGTCGTTTTCTGGAAATGATGGCTGCTGAACGGGGGGCATCGCGCAACACCCTGCTGGCCTACCGCGCCGACCTGGAAGGCGCGGCGGCGATTTTGGGTGGCCTCTCGATCGCGACGAAGGAAACCGTTGGGGGCTTGGCCACGGCCTGGGCGGAGCTGGCGGCTTCGTCCGTTGCGCGAAAAGTCTCCGCACTGCGCGCATTTTACGGCTTTCTGGAAGAAGAGGGGCTGCGGGCCGACAATCCTTCCACGGCGCTACCACGCCCCGCAACGCGAAGGTCCCTGCCGAAGATATTGTCCGCGCAGGAAGTCGAATCACTCTTTGCCTTGATCGAACAGAAACTGGCGATCGAGCATCCTACCGCGTTGGATATTCGTCTGTCCGCCCTGATCGAGCTGTTATATGGTTCCGGTTTACGGGCTACCGAACTGGTATCCTTGCCCCGTCGCGCGCTGGCAGCGGATCGGCCGTTCCTGATTTTGAAGGGCAAGGGCGCGCGCGAGCGACTCGTGCCGATATCGGATCGGGCGCGGGCCGCCGTTTCCAAGTGGTTGCCGCATGTCTCTGCTGAGAGTCCCTGGCTGTTTCCGTCGGGGAAAACTTATCTTAGCCGCATTCGGCTCTATCAGTTGGTGAAGCAACTGGCCGCCGCCGCCGGTATCGCTCCGCAGCGGGTCAGTCCCCACGTGCTGCGCCATGCCTTCGCCACGCACCTATTGGAAGGGGGGGCGGACCTGCGCGCGTTGCAGTCGATGCTTGGCCATGCCGATATCGGCACGACGCAAATCTACACCCATGTCGATAGCCGCCGACTGGTCGAACTGGTCAACAGCCGTCATCCACTGGCGACAATGCGCCATCGTTTCGTTGACGAAGAAGCATCTGCCCCCTAACGCCGTCGGCCATGGTTAGCTTTCTGGAATTTGAAAAACCTATCGCCGAGCTAGAGGCGCGTGTCATCGAATTGCGCGCTACGGCCAGCGCCGGTGACATCGATATCGGCGATGAGATCGATAAGCTTGAACAGCGCGCGACCAAGGTGCTTGTGGACACATATGCCAAGTTGACGCCTTGGCAGAAAACCCAGGTTGCCCGTCATCCCGATCGCCCGCACTTCAAGGATTATGTCGCGGGCATGTTCGACAATTTCATGCCCCTTGCCGGTGACCGCGCGTTTTCAGATGATCAGGCGATCATTGGCGGTCTAGCGATGCTGGGTGACCGCCGCGTCATGGTGATCGGTCATGAAAAGGGTGACGACACTGCCAGCCGCGTTCGGCACAATTTCGGGATGGCGAAGCCTGAAGGCTATCGCAAGGCGATCCGCCTGATGCAATTGGCTGACCGTTTTGGGCTGCCGGTCGTCACATTGGTGGACACATCGGGGGCGTTCCCGGGCGTACAGGCGGAAGAGCGCGGTCAGGCTGAGGCGATTGCCCGCTCGACCGAACAGTGTTTGGCTCTAGGTGTGCCCATGATTGCTGCGGTAGTGGGTGAGGGTGGCTCCGGCGGCGCGGTGGCGTTGGCCGCTGCGAACCGGGTGTTGATGTTCGAACATGCGGTCTATTCGGTCATATCGCCCGAAGGCTGCGCATCGATCCTGTGGCGCACCGCCAACAAGGCGAGCGATGCCGCCACTGCCATGCAGGTTACCGCCCAGCATCTTAAGGATTTGGGTGTCATCGACCGGATCATTGCAGAACCTATTGGAGGCGCGCATCGGGAGCCGGTGCAGGCGATCGCCAGCCTGGGCGCCGCCATTGGCGAAGAGTTGGATTCCCTTGCCGGATTGAGCCCGCAGGATCTTCGTACTGACCGGGCTGATAAGTTCCTCGCCATCGGCGCTTGATCTAAGACTGCTCTCCGGGAACATACATCCGGAACGTCGTTTCGTCCCGGTAATAGGTTGAGCGTGTCAGACGGTGACGTCCATCGACCAGTGCGTCATGCGAATCACTGAACAGGGCGCCATTGCCATAAAGCAGCGTGCGTCCGCGTGGTGATCACCGAGGCAGGTGACGTGCAATCGATTAGCCGACGCATGGCTTATACAGATTATCTGTTGGAACGCTTTCCGACTCTCAACGCCTTGACCGTGCAAAGCGTGCTGCGGTCTGCCCACGGGTCAAGATTATTGCCTAACCCTTCAGAAGAGCCGATGAGAAGACATAAAAAAGGCGGCGGGATCGCTCCCGCCGCCTTTTTTAAAAGGTTTCGAAATCAGTTCATGTTGGCCGAAACTTTATTGAAGGTGTTACCCAGCTTGCCGCCGAGGCTGGTCATTGCGCCGATGGCGGCGACAGCGATCAGAGCTGCGATCAGGCCATACTCGATGGCGGTTGCACCCTTTTCATTCCTCAGCATCTTGCGAACGAACTTCATGTGAAGTCTCCTTGACTAGAAAAAATCCCGTTTAACTACCCGGCCGCCCCGCTTGAAATAGGTCAGCTATGGACGGTTTATGGGAGTTAGGTTGACAAAGATTTAATGGCGCGAAGGAAGTGTTAGATATTGATGGTTAATGCGCGAGAACCTCTGTGGAGACGTTGTTCCACATGTTTGTAGTTTTGGTCGCGACATTCGATATCGCCGCGAGTGCGGCAAGGCAGACCAGAGCCAGGATCAGCCCATATTCGACTGCGGTTGCTCCCCGTTGACACTGCAACAACCTCGATCGGGATAGGCGTTTGATCAACCCGCGCATTGCATCACCCGTTTATTGCAGACAGTCCCGTTTAGCCTTGTAAAAGAGCCAGAGTTAACAAACCCCTTTGCTGGACGAATATGACGACAATTCATCCCCTGTTGGTAGTGGCTGCAGCACTTGTCGATGCCGATGGCCGGGTGCTGCTTCAGCAACGCCCGCCTGGTAAGGCGATGGCGGGGCTGTGGGAATTTCCTGGGGGCAAGTTGGAGGAAAGTGAAACCCCGGAGGCTGCACTTGTCCGAGAGTTAGAAGAAGAACTCGGCATCCGCACGCACACAAGTTGCCTTGCGCCCGCAGCTTTCGCCAGTGAGGCGCTAGGAGATCGGCACTTGTTGCTTCTGCTCTATGTTTGCCGAAAATGGGAGGGCCTGCCCGAGGCGCGGCATGCCACGGAACTTAAATGGGTCCGGCCCAACCAGATGTATGCGCTGGATATGCCGCCGGCGGACCTGCCGTTGATTGGCCTGCTCGATTCGCTGATCTAAAATAGGGCGGGCTAACGGCATGGCCCGCCCGCCGAATCACTCTTCCCTGGCTTTGCTCTGCAGCTGAATGTAGTTCTGAATGCCCATGCGTTCGATCATTTCGAACTGGGTTTCTAGCGTGTCGACATGCTCTTCCTCGCTTTCGAGGATCAACTGGAACAGGTCGCGGCTGACATAATCGCGCACTGTCTCGCAATGGGCGATGGCGTCTTTCAGAACTGGGAGCGCCTCATATTCCAGCTCAAGATCGGCCTTCAGCACTTCTTCGACCGTTTCGCCGATTTTCAAGCGGCCAAGCAGCTGGAAATTGGGCAAGCCGTCGAGGAAGAGGATGCGTTCCGCCACCTTGTCGGCATGCTTCATCTCATCGATCGACTCTTCATATTCGAATTTGGCTAGCTTCTCGATGCCCCAATGATCGAGCATACGGTAATGCAGGAAATATTGATTGATCGCGGTCAGCTCATTCTTGAGAACCTCGTTGAGATAGTCGATGACTTTTGAGTCACCCTTCATGGCGCTGTCCTCGGGCTATTGGAATGAAGCCGTAACTATAGGGCCATCGCGGGGCTTTGTTAACCGGAAAGCCGCAGAAAAGGGGGATTTTGCAAGCCGCTATTGCGTCGAGTTCGCGGCAAAAGAGGGACGTCCGCTGCGGATGTCACGCAATCAAATCAGGCGGTAGCGCGTTCGGCAGCTATCAGCGTGCGGGCGAAAGGTACGCATTGGCCGCATTTGGGCCGACGGCCGAGGCGAGCATAGGCGCTGCAAGGGGTATCGGCGCCGCCCCGCACGGCTTCCTTCAGATCCTTTTCGCTAATGGCATTGCAGACACAGACGACCATGAGGCTCTCCCTGACTCGGGAAATATCTCAAATGATAATGGGTCGCAATAGAATATTAGATGCTGTTGCGAATCTTTTGCGCTTTGCCGCGAGCCAAGCTTCGCCATAGCCATTCCAAGGGTCCTATGGCGAATCGGGACATCCATGCTATCGACCAAGCAAGCATGAACAGCCATCCACACAGCACCGCCAGCGGCAGTTCCAACGGCCGGAGATGCGAAAATAGCCCTAGTCCCCAACCATAGAAGACAGCACACATGATGAGACTGGTGCCGAGATAATTGCTGAGAGCGAGGCGCCCCGTACGCGCGACTGCCATCGTCATGCGGCTCTGTCGATGTCGCGTGAAGACCCACAGAATCAGTGCCGCCCAGCCCGCCGCAAGCGGGATGCGGAAAGGAAATGACCAGGCAAGCGACACGCCTATGGACGGAACAACAGGGAAGTTTTGCCAGAGTAGCCAGCCCGCGAGCGCCGCCATGGGTGGCAATCCAACCAGGAAGCAGTGGCGGGCAGTGCGCCAATATTGCTCCGCTTCCCATCGTCCGGTCAGGAAGCCGCCCTTAAGCATCGCCATGCCCATGAGCATGAACCCAAGAGTGTCGAATGCGCTCATGAAGAAGGTCCACCACCAATCGTGGACGAAAAGGTGTAAATGATGCGTCAGAATGGCTGCGAAGCTGCCGCGATAGGTGACGATCTCCTGCCGGATGGCAGGGTCATCGGGGTTGGTGAATGGTCCGATATATTGCGCGAAGCTATCCCGGATGCTGGCGGTCGCGCTTGGTGCGACGGCCGCGTCTGCCCATCCGTGGATGCTGAATATGAACAGCGCGCAGATCAGAAAATGCGCGAGGAAGAAGAAGAAGGCCCATTTGATGAGCGCCAACGGTTCTTTGCGGACGAACAGCATCGCGATCAGCCCAATCAGGGCATAGTTCATCAATATGTCGCCTGCCCATAGCAGCAGATAGTGGGCAAGGCCGAAGATGAACAACCAAGCCGCCCGAATGATTTGCGCTCGCTGCCCATCACGCCCCTCCATCTCTTCCCGATCAATCAACAACAGCATGGAAGCGCCGAACAATATCGAAAAAAGAGCCCGCATCTTTCCGTCGAAAAACAGGAAGCTGATGAGCCAGAACAGTTTATCGCCCACGGACAGCGGGCCAACAGCGGTCGGATTGAAATAGGCCGTCTGCGGCAGGGCAAAGGCGCTGATATTCATCCACAATATGCCCATGACGGCGCACCCGCGCAGCACGTCCATGGCGGCAATCCGGGATGAAGGAGGAGACATGCGGCGAGGTTCCTTAAAGACGCTGGCAAAGTCGGCGGGGCTCTGTCATGCGACTAGCCATGAACAGCGGCCGCAAGCAACGGATAAGCGAAGCGTTCGGCGCGGCGGTCGGCCATTACGAAGATCATGCCGGTCCCCAACGCGCGGCGGCGGCGCTGGTCGCCGACCTTGCTCAGCGACAGAAGCCCAGCGGAGTGGGGCGCATCCTTGAGATTGGTTGCGGCACGGGCCTGCTGACTCGCGATATTCAGCAGCGCTGGCCGAGGGCAGAACTGGTGGTCACTGACATTTCGCCGGAAATGCTTGCTCGAACGGCTACAGGGGCGTTCGTCGCGGGGACGTTTCTTGCCATGGATGGCGAAGCTCCGCCGTTCGAGGGGGAGTGGTTCGACCTCATCCTGTCGAGTCTCGCCTTTCAATGGTTCGACGTTCTCGAAGAAGCCATCGCTCGCCTGGTTGGGTTGTTAAGGCCGGGTGGCAGCCTGATCTTTTCTACCATGGGAAAGGAGAGTTTTGGCCGTTGGCGAGCAGCTCATCAGGCTTGCGGCCTTGTTCCCGGCGTGCCCGATTATCCCTCGCTCGATGACCTGTCCTCAATGCTGCGCCGATATGAGGATGCCTTCGCCTTTGACGAAACTTGTCCGCTCAGCTGCACCGGGGCGCGTGGCCTGATTTCTCATTTGAAAGGCATTGGCGCGGTGGTGTCGAGCGACGGTCGGAAACCGCTTTCGCCGAAAGAACTGAAGAAGGTGATGGCTGCCTTCGATGCCGGAGATGGCGCTGACGTCTATCAGATATTGTTCGGACGGGTGACCCGGCCTGCCTGACATGGCTTCTGCTGGGCAGGAGCCATGTGCGTTGGCGCTTACAGTTCAGCGTCCATCAGGTTGGGGAAGAAACCCTCGTGCGCAGAGCGCAGGTCGGCGAGATTCACGCCCGCCACATTGTCGCCGCCGACGGTGCCGATCCTGACTGCCCCGGCGATTTCCGTACCCGCCGCCGCTGTTACGACATATCGGCCCTGATCTTCGCCAAAGGCCGCTGCGGTGTTCAATGCGATGTCGAGCTGCGCGCCCAATCCGCCTGCCAGCGCCATTTCGGCGATGGTAACCAGCAGGCCGCCATCTGAAATATCATGAACGGCACTGACCTTGCCTTGCGCGATCAACGTGCGGACAGTCTCTGCATTGGCTCGTTCGGCGGCCAAGTCTACCTTCGGCGCGTCGCCAGCTTCGCGGCCCTGAATTTCCCGCAGCCAAATGGACTGTCCAAGATGCGAGCCTGCGCCGCCGATGAGCCAGATTGCATCGCCTTCCTGCTTGAAGGCGACGGTCGCCATCACATCGACGTCCTTCAACAGGCCGATGCCGCCGATCGCGGGGGTGGGCAGGATTGCCGAGCCGCCGCCCGTCGCCTTGGATTCATTGTAGAGGGAGACGTTGCCCGACACGATGGGGAAGTCGAGCGCACGGCAGGCGTCGCCCATGCCTTCCAGACAGCCGGTGAGCTGTGCCATGATTTCCGGCCGTTGCGGATTGGCGAAGTTCAGGCAGTTGGTGACGGCAAGCGGCGTCGCGCCGACGGCCGAGATGTTGCGATAGCATTCGGCGATGGCCTGCTTTCCGCCCTCATAGGGATCGGCATAGCAATAGCGCGGGGTGCAATCAGTGCTGATCGCGATGCCCTTTTGCGAGCCGTGGACGCGCACCACTGCCGCGTCGCCGCCGGGGCGCTGCACCGTGTCGGCGCCGACCATGTGGTCATATTGCTCCCAGATCCAGCGGCGGCTGGCGATGTCTGGTGAACCCATCAGCTTGACGAGGTCGGCGCCGATGTCCGCGCTTTCAGCGATCTCGCCCAGCGGCTGGACCTTGGCCCACGCCTTATAGTCATCCTTCGGCATCGACGGGCGATCATAGAGCGGCGCATCGTCGGCCAGCGGGGCGAGCGGAATGTCGCACACCGTTTCGCCCTTGTGCACCAGCACCATGCGGCCCGTGTCGGTCACATGGCCGATGACGGCGAAATCCAGTTCCCACTTGCGGAAAATGGCTTCGGCGAAGGATTCCTTGCCCGGCTGGAGTACCATGAGCATGCGCTCCTGGCTCTCCGAGAGCATCATTTCATAGGCCGTCATGCCGGTTTCCCGCTGCGGCACGTCGTCCATGTTGAGTTGAATGCCGACGCCGCCCTTGGACGCCATTTCGACCGAGGAGGAAGTAAGGCCCGCCGCGCCCATGTCCTGAATCGCGACGATCGCGTCGGACGCCATGAGTTCAAGGCATGCTTCGATCAGCAGCTTTTCAGTGAAGGGATCGCCGACCTGCACGGTCGGGCGCTTGGCGTCGGCGTCGTCGCCGAAATCCGCAGACGCCATGGTCGCGCCATGAATGCCGTCGCGGCCGGTCTTTGACCCCACATAGACGATCGGATTGCCGATGCCGCTGGCGGCCGAATAGAAGATCTTGTCGGTATCCGCGACGCCCACGGTCATCGCATTGACCAGGATGTTGCCGTCATAGGCCGGGTGGAAATTCACCTCGCCGCCCACGGTGGGCACGCCCACGCAATTGCCGTAGCCGCCGATGCCATGCACCACGCCGCTGATGAGATGCTTCATCTTCGGATGATCGGGGCGGCCAAAGCGCAGCGCGTTCATGTTCGCCACTGGACGCGCGCCCATGGTGAAGACATCGCGTAGGATACCGCCCACGCCCGTTGCCGCGCCCTGATAGGGCTCGATGTAGGACGGGTGGTTGTGGCTCTCCATCTTGAAGATCGCCGCCTGTCCGTCGCCAATGTCGACGACGCCCGCATTCTCACCGGGGCCACAAATGACTTGCGGGCCTTCCGTCGGCAGCTTCTTCAGGTGGATGCGGCTCGACTTGTAGGAGCAATGCTCCGACCACATGACCGAGAAGATGCCCAGTTCCGTCAGATTCGGCTCGCGGCCGAGGGCGTTCAGAACGCGGTCATATTCTTCCGGCGAAAGGCCATGTTCGGCGACGATTTCCGGGGTGATCTGAGTGGCTGTGGTCGACATGAGCGCGCCTTTAACCGGGGAGGGGCGGATAGACAATCCTTGGCCAGCCCAAGTCGGGAAAACATGCTATTTATATGCGTTGGAACACCGATCGGAGGACGGGACATATGGAATGGATGTTGTTGCCGCTGCGCCGCTATGCCCGTTTTTCCGGTCGTGCGCGGCCAAAGGAATATTGGATGTTCATCCTCTTCCTTCTGCTTTGCTTCATCGCGATCGGCATTGTCGAAGGGCTGCTGGGCCTGAGCACCACCGAACATTGGGTACGGCGCGGTCCCTGGTGGTTCGATACCGGCTATCACACGCGGGGAGGGCCGCTCACCGGCCTGTTCGGCCTGGCTATTTTAATCCCTTGGCTCGCCGTGGCGGTGCGGCGGTTGCATGACACCGATCGGAGCGGTTTCTGGCTGCTGATCATTTTCTTTCCGCTGATCGGAAGCCTGGTTCTGCTGGTCTTCTTCATCATGAGCGGGACGCGCGGTCCCAACCGCTTTGGTCCCGACCCGGTCGAGGTTGGTGAACCCGAACTGGTCGGCAGGATAGGGAAATGAAAAAGGCCGGGCTGTCGAGCCCGGCCTGTGAAAGACATGGAAATGTTGATCAGGCTTTGCAGCTAAGGCCGCTTTTGCCCGGAAGGGTGGCGGTGATCTGCTTGCCGCTGCCATCGACCGAATAGCCGCCTTCGGCCGTGAAGGGCTTGCCAGCTTCGGGGGCGACGAGCTTTGTCGGCGCGCCGTTCTTTTCAGTGCGCAGGTTCGCGGTCTTGTCGTCGCTCAGGAAGTCAACGAAAATGAGGCTGTTATCCTTGCAGCGATACTGGCGACTTACCTTCACCGAAGGCGGCAGTTCGACAGGTGCGGCATTCGCGAGCTGTTGAGCCATCGGATCGGCAGGGCCGCCGACGACTTCTGGTTCATCATTTTTGTTGCAAGCGGAGAGCATGCTGAGAGCAACGGCGGAAATCAGGGGGAGATAATATTTCATAGCGGTCCTTCTATGTGCACTTGCTGGCGCGAGCGTCAACGCAAAACTGCCAAAATCCCTCGAGTCTTGTGCGAGTTTGGATGACGCTTTTATTACAAGCAGGCCCGGAATCGGCCTTGCGGCGTGGTGCAGGCTTGACCCGGCCACCTGCGCTCGCCAATGCATGGGGCATGGCCGAAGACAGCAAGACAGAACCGGGCGATTTGTCCCAATTGTCGTTTGAGGATGCGCTGCGGGCGCTGGAGTCGATCGTTCGCCGGCTGGAAAGCGGTGACGTGCCGCTCGACGAGTCGATCTCGCTCTATGCGCAGGGTGAAGAGCTGCGCAAGCGCTGCCTTGAACGCTTGCAGGCGGCAGAGGCCCGTATCCAGAAATTGACCATCGATCCCAGCGGCGCCGTCACGGGCGCCCAGCCTTTCGGCGCGGATTGAGCGCCGTGGCCATGGAGGGGCTGACCTCCGGTTCAGCGGTAGTGACTGTTAGAGCGGCTGCCGTCGCCGCAGACATTGATCGCGCGTTCGAGCTGTTGCTGACCGTTCCCGATGATCCGCGTGCGCGTCTCTATGAGGCCATGCGCCATGCGGCCATAGGCGGCGGCAAGAGATTGCGTCCTCTGTTGGTGCAAGCGGCGGGCGAGTTGTTCAACATCTCCCAGGATTCGCTGCTTCGCGTTGGCCTGGCTGTCGAATGCATCCATGTCTACTCGCTGGTGCATGACGATCTGCCGGCGATGGATGATGATGACATGCGCCGGGGCAAGCCGACGATCCACAAGGCTTTTGATGAGGCGACGGCGATCCTGGCCGGGGACTGCCTTCATGATCTTGCCTTCGAGATATTGGCGGATGAAGAAACGCATCCGGACCCCTTCGTGCGGGTGGAGCTGGTAAAGGCGCTCGCGCTGTCCAGTGGTCCTGCGGGCATGGCGGGTGGGCAGATGATGGATCTGGAGGCGGAAGGCACCAGCTTCGACCTTGTCATCGTAACGCGCCTGCAACAGCTTAAGACCGGGGCGCTCATCGCCTTTTGTGTGGATGCGGCGGCGATCATGGCGCGCATTCCGGCCGATGCTCGCACCAGCCTGCACGGCTATGCGCGCGACATTGGCCTGGCTTTCCAGATTGCCGACGATCTGCTGGACGTCGAAGGCGACGCCGATCTGGCGGGCAAGGCGCTGGGCAAGGATGCGGCGGCGGGTAAGGAAACCTTCGTGTCCCTGCTGGGCGTTGAGCGCGCGCGTGAGCAGGCGCGTTTGCTGGTTGATCAGGCCAAGGCGCATCTTCATGGTTTTGGCGGGGAGGCCGATCTGCTGCGATCGATCGCAGACTATATCGTGGAAAGGGACCGGTAAGGCATGAACAGGCAGCGGGTGGGGGTCTATCCCGGCACGTTCGACCCGATCACTTTGGGTCACATGGACATTATTCGCCGAGGGGCCAAGCTGGTCGACAAGCTGGTGATCGGCGTGACCACCAACATTTCCAAATCGCCTATGTTCTCCGATGAAGAGCGGTTGGAGATGGTGCGCCGTGAATGCGCCGACATCGATACGGAGATCGTGGTCACTGGCTTTAATTCATTGCTGATGGACTTCGCCGAATCGCAGGGCGCCAGCGTCATCATCCGTGGCCTGCGCGCCGTTGCCGACTTCGAATATGAATATCAGATGGCGGGAATGAATCAGCAGATCAACCCGCGCGTCGAAACGGTATTCCTTATGGCCGATGTCTCGCTTCAGCCGATCGCATCGCGGCTGGTCAAGGAAATCGCGCTTTACGGCGGTCCGATTCACAAGTTCGTAAGCCCCGCGACATGCCAGCAGGTGGTGGCGCGGGTCGGCGAGATTGGAAAGAAGGGCGACCAATAAGGGCCGCTCAGCCTTCGTTCAGTTGCCAATCGCGAAGAGCGCGTTATCAGAGCAGCTTCGCCACCAGGCTTTAGATATTAGGGAAAGCTCATCCATGCGGTTCAGTTCGGCGTTCAAGACCGTGGCGATCACTATCGCTCTCTATGCGTCGGGCGGCGTGGCGCTGGCCCAGGGCGGCGGAGGCGCTAATGCCGAAGAGGCAAAAAGGGCCGAGGCTGCCGCGCGGGCGGAGCAGAATGCCAAGTCGATGGGACAGGATCCCAGCGCGAAACTGCCGCCTGCTTCGGTGCCCGTAGATCCCCAGGATGTCTGGGATCTTGACCTGTCGAGCGGCGGTCGCGTCCGCATCCAGCTGCGTCCGGACATCGCTCCCCAGCATGTCGAACGTATCAAGCAACTGACGCGCCAGGGCTTTTACAACGGTCTGAAATTTCACCGCGTGATCCCCGGCTTCATGGCGCAAGGCGGCGACCCGAAGAATGACGGAACCGGCGGATCATCGCTTCCCGACTTGCAGGCGGAATTCAACCCGATGCCGCACCTTCGCGGTACCGTGTCGATGGCCCGCGCGCAGGATGAAAACAGCGCCAACAGCCAGTTCTTCATCCTGTTCCTGCCCCGCATGCAGCTCGACAAGAAATATACGGTGTTCGGTCGCGTGATCGAAGGCATGCAATATGTCGATGCCATCACGCCGGGCGAGCCGCCCGCAAACCCGACCACGATCCTGCAGGCATCGATTGAAAGCGACGGCAAGCCGCCGGTCATGGCGCTTCCCACGCCGCCTGCGCCTTCCATTATCGCGCCCACACCCGCACCGGTGAAGAAAGCGTCATCACAGAAGAAGCGATAAGTCGCACCTGAAGTGGATCATGCCGGTCTCGCATCGGCATGATGGCCGTGCCTTGAGGACAGCGCCCGCATGCGCGTAGATCTTTTCGATTTCGAACTGCCGCCTGAAAGCATCGCGTTAAGGCCCGCGTCGCCACGTGATGCGGCGCGCCTGTTGTTGGTCGATGGCGAAAAGCCTTTCGAAGATCGCACAGTCCGGGATTTGCCCGCCTTGCTGCGCGCCGGTGATGTGTTGGTGTTCAACGATACCAAGGTCATCCCCGCTCAATTGGAGGGCGTTCGCGGCCAGGCGAAGATTGGAGCAACCCTCCACAAGCGCCTTGGCCTGCGGCAATGGCAGGCCTTCCTTCGCAATGCCAAGCGAGTGCGTGAAGGGGACCAGATAGATTTCGGCGCAGGCGTCACGGCTCTGGCGGGCGCGCGCGATGACGATGGCGGGGTGACGCTGACCTTCGAGGGGGATGAGCCTGTCGAGGTGCTATTGGAGCGGGCGGGGCGCATGCCGTTGCCGCCTTATATCGCCAGCAAGCGGCCTACGGACGCCCGCGACCGCAGTGACTATCAGACCATGTTCGCTCGCGAGGACGGGGCGGTGGCGGCTCCAACGGCGGCTTTGCATTTTACGCCCGCGCTGATGGCGGCACTCAGTGAGGCGGGTGTCATGTCGGAAACGCTGACGCTTCATGTAGGGGCGGGTACGTTTCTGCCCGTGAAGGCGGAGGATACCGATGATCACCGGATGCATGCGGAATGGGGCCGGATCGAGCAAGCTGCTGCCGACCGGCTGAACGCTGCGCGCCAGGCTGGCGATCGCCTTATAGCGGTGGGCACGACCAGCCTGCGCCTGCTTGAGAGCGCCTGCGGGGAAGATGGAGTGATCCGCCCGTTCGCGGACGAGACCCGCATATTCATAACACCGGGCTACCAGTTCCGCGCAGTGGATGGGCTAATGACCAACTTCCATCTGCCGCGATCGACCCTGTTTATGCTGGTAAGTGCCTTGATGGGGCGGGAACGCATGCAGGCGGCTTATGCGCATGCCATAGAAAGCGGATACCGCTTTTACTCCTATGGGGACTCGTCGCTTCTCCTGCCTTAATTCGCAAATCCGCTTTAGGATCGCCCTACGAACAGAAAGCCGACCGCCGCCATTATGCACAGAAAAGCGGCCGCGTGGCGCCAATGGAGCGGTTCGCCCAGAACCGTCACCATGAAGCCTCCGAAAACGATCAGGGCGATTGATTCCTGCGCGATCTTCAACTGACCTGGGCTCCAGCCGCTGGCGAACCCAATGCGATTTGCGGGTACGGCGAAACAATATTCGACGAGCGCGATGCCCCAACTGATCAGGATGACCAACAGGATCGGCTTTCCCATCCCGCCCTTCAGATGCCAGTACCAGGCTATGGTCATGAAGAGGTTGGAAATGACCAGCAGCAATATGGTTGGCATGAAAGGGCCTCGTAACGCTTGCAGTTTGCGCTCTGGC
Organism: uncultured Novosphingobium sp.; assembly: GCA_946886365.1. The sequence goes on along the minus strand of CAMPIM010000015.1, from coordinate 19,946 downwards.
ATTGCTTGAGGCCCAAGGGCAAGGGCTTGATGCGACCTTAGATCATCCTCCCTCCATGCCGGACGCATTGAAGGTGGGATCGGCTCACCGCTGCGGGGGAAAGGGCTCGGACAAGCAAAGGGTCCGGACATCCGCCGGACCCTTTGCCTATTTTTGTCTTCGATTAGCGATTGCGTTCCGTATCGCGCGAACTGACGCCGCCAGTGTTCCATCCGCTCTGTTCGCGCCCTTCGCCAAAGAGAGCATTCTGCTCGCGTTCGGTTCGCCAAGCATGGTGCGCTTCATCGGCCGTCTTTTCCAGCGTCACCCTTTGTTCGTCCACCGACCTGATCCAGGACGAAGGTACGGAGTGGTGCACGCCGCTGGCATCCTGATCATTCTTGGTCAGGATGATGCGATCGCCACTTAACCGATCGACCGTACCCACATAAGCGCCGTCGCTGCCGACGACTTCCATATGTTCGCGGACCTGTTGCGCCGCCTGGCGCTGTTCGGTGCGCCGCGTGCGCCAGGTTCCGAACTCACTGTTGAAACGATCGCGATGCTCCCGCTGATATTCAGCATAGTCGCGGTCCAGCTCATTCATCCGCTGTTGTCGCCACGCATAATAGTTGGCGTCATGATGCTCGCCATAGTCATGCGTGGGGCCGTAGGCGCGTACGCGATTGCCATGATCCTCGCTGCCATAGCCGCTGCGTTCCCCCGTGTAAGGTGCATAGCCACGATTTGGCAGATACTGGTTGCTGCGCGATGCCGAGGCGAACCCGATGCGGCTGCTTTCATCGCGCGGGTCGCCATAGGGACGGTTATAATATTCGTCATATTCGCGACGCCGCTCGGCTTCCTCATCGCCGAACCAACTGCGGATTTCATCTCCCGCGCGATCGAAAAAGCCACGCTCTTCCGGATCATACTGTTCTGGTGACCGCCGGGAATCCGAACCGCTGAACTGGCCGCGCGTGCCGTAGCGATAGCTACGATCATCGCGCCAGTCGCGCTGCCCGCGATGGCGGTCGGATCCGCGATCCCAGTCGCTGCGAGCCCTGTCATCGTCGCCATAGCGACGTCCGCCTTGATAGCCCATCGTCCTTCTCCTTGGCTGCTGTTGCTACGGCATAAAAGCCGTTGCATCACCAATGAGCAGCAGGGCGCATCGTTCCGGATGTTACGTGCGGGTAACATCGCTCTTCGGCACCTTGCTGCCGATGTTGCGGCAAGTCCCTGCTTTTCCGAAAAAGCCCGTTGCAAGGGAATCTCCGCTCGCTTATAGGCAGCGCTCCTTCGGGGCCGTAGCTCAGCTGGGAGAGCGCGTCGTTCGCAATGACGAGGTCAGGGGTTCGATCCCCCTCGGCTCCACCACCCCTCCAGTGACGGGGTGATCCAGAAGGACTTTACCGCCAGCATTATACGCGCCTATGGCGGCTCTCATGGCATCGACCAAAAGTGAAGGCCGGGCAGCGGCGACAGCTGTAATCGTTCGCGACATGCCCGATGGGCCGCCGCATATCCTGATGATGGAACGCGCCGGGAGCATGGCTTTTGCAGCGGGAGCGCTGGTGTTTCCGGGAGGTGCGGTTGATGAGGCGGATCGGGAATTGGCCCGCGCCGTGGATGCGTCCGGCAATGTGGAGGAGACCGCCGCTCGGCTGGCGGCGATCCGTGAAACGCTGGAGGAAAGCGGCCTTGGCATCGGTTTTGGGGTGCGGCCCGATCCGGCGCAATTGTTCGAAATGCGGCGCGCCCTGACGGGAGGCGCAGGTCTTTCGGCGATCATCGAAGCGCATGGGATCAGGCTCGCCCTCGATCAATTGGTGCCATTCAGCCGCTGGCATCCTGCGGATGCGGAAATGGCCGCGCGCATTTATGACACGCATTTCTATTTGGTGCAGGCGCCAGAAGGGCAGGTCGCAAGTGCGGATACGACCGAGAATGTCCGGTTGTTCTGGATGAGCGCGAGTGACACGATTGCTCTATGCGACGCGGGCGGGGGGCGCATCATTTTCCCGACCCGCCGCAATCTTGAGCGATTGGCCTTGTTCGACAGCTTCGCCGCGATGGCGGCCCACGCCGGGTGCTTTCCCGTCGAAAAGATCAGTCCCTGGCTGGAAGAGAGAGGCGGCGTGCGCCATCTCTGCATCCCCGATCATCTCGGCTATCCCGTTACGTCGGAACCGATGGAGCGTGTGCAACGTGGTTAGGCCATGCGCTGTCTCAGATCGCGCATTCCCACTTATTTCAGCGATCTTCCGGCGCGACTGAAACGCCGCGCGTCAGGACCATCTGGCGGGTGGCTATGCCGTTAGCGTCGTTATGGACTCGCGCCGCACACAGGCATAGATTCGGCGCTCTTCACGCATGGAGGTGGTCATGCCGCAGTTCGTGATAGAAAGAGAAATGCCCGGCGCGGGAAGGCTGCGGGGTGATGAGCTCAGGAACGCGTCACAAGGTTCGTGCAATGTGCTGCGCGAACTTGGACCCGAAATTCAGTGGGTCCACAGCTATGTGACGGACGACAAGATCTATTGTCTCTACCGCGCGCCCAGCGAAGAGTTGATCCGGCAGCATGCCGAGCTTGCGGGGCTTCCCGCCAACAGCATCGCCAGAGTGCGGTCGACGATCGACCCCACGACGGCCGAGTAGTTATTGCCCGAAGCCAGCTTGCCGCGCGAGATCGACGGCCTCCCGCGCTGCCGCGAGGAGTGCGCCGCTCTTCGCCTCGCATTCGCGCTGCTCATATTCCGGCGTGGAATCGGCGACGATGCCCGCGCCTGCCTGGACGTGCATGGTGCCATCCTTGAGTACGGCGGTGCGTAGCACGATGCAGCTGTCCATATTGCCGTCGGGTCCGAAATAGCCGACGCCGCCTGCATAGGCGCCGCGCGTCTCCGGCTCCAGTTCCGCGATGATCTCGCAAGCGCGGACCTTGGGCGCACCCGAAACCGTGCCTGCCGGGAAGCCCGCGAAAAGGGCGTCCAGCGCATCCTTGTCCGGCGAAAGACGGCCAACGACATTCGACACGATGTGCATGACGTGGCTGTAAAATTCGACGCTATAGCTGTCGGTGACCGTCACCGACCCGGCGGTAGCGACCCGCCCCACATCATTGCGCCCGAGGTCGAGCAGCATCAGATGTTCTGCTCGCTCCTTGGGATCGGCGAGCAGACTTTCGCGATTGGCAGCATCTTCGACAGCATTTTTGCCACGTGGCCGCGTTCCGGCGATCGGGCGGATGGTGACTTCACCATCCCGTGCACGAACCAAAATCTCGGGGCTGGAACCGATCAGGGCAAAGCCGGGCAGATCGAGATAATAAAGAAAAGGCGAAGGATTTATCCGTCGCAGCGCCCGGTAAAGCGAGATTGGCGGAAGGGTGAAGGGGCTGGTGAAACGCTGGGCGAGCACCACCTGAAATATGTCCCCGGCGACAATATAGTCCTTGGCCCGCTCGACCATGGCCTTGTAGCGACCCGGCTCCAGCGCGGGGGTCACATCGACATCGGTAATGTCCTGGGGAGCAGGCGCGTGGGGCAAGGGTGCGGCCAGTCGCGCCGCCGCTGCATCGATCCGCTCCAGAGCTTGCGCGATTGCCGCGTCGGCATCGCTGAAGCTGCCCTTCCAGACAGGCGCGACGAGATACAGCGCATCGGCCAGTCGGTCGAACACAAGGATGATGGTCGGCCGCACGAACAGCATGTCGGGCAGTTCGAGCGGATTGGGCGCTGGCCGGGGCAGCTTTTCGACAAGGCCGACCGTCTCATAACCGAAATAGCCCACGAGGCAGGCGAGGGCAGGGGGAAGGGCGGGGTCAAGATCAGCCCGGCATTCCGCCACAAGCGCGCGCAAGGCATCAAGCGCCCCCGCCGCTTCCGGAACAAATGCCTGTGGGTCAGTCGCCCAATGACGATTAATCTCCGCCGCCTGTCCCTCCGCGCGGAAGACAAGATCAGGCGCAAGACCGATCAGGCTATAGCGGCCGCGAACCGCACCGCCTTCGACCGATTCCAGCAGAAAGTCGCCACGATCGGCCACAAACAGCTTGAGCGCGGCGGAGATGGGCGTGTCCGTGTCCGCGATCTGGCGGCGCCACACCAGCGCCGAATTGCCAGCGGCCAGTGCGGCATGAGCAGCCGCTATCCCGTCATTGTCTGCGCTGCCCGCAACCATGTTACTGGCCGCCGCCATTAGTGCTGGCAAGCGCGCGCTGGACGCTGGCGACAGCTGATGGGTTCCGGGTCACGCCAAGCTGCTTTTCGACCGCCCGTTCGAACTGCTGCCCATATTCCTGGCCGACGACATCGCCAAGCTGGCTGCGGACCTGATCAAGCAGGGCGGTCTGGCCACCCGCATCGCCATGTTTGATACCGTTCAGTTGCACGACGAAATAGCCGCGATCCTGACCGATCGGCATCGTCTTGACGCTGTTCGTCGCCATGGAGAACAGGATCGCGACCTCGGCGGGGGGACGCTGACCTTCCCGCATGATGTCGGCGCGCCGCCCGCCCACTGTCTGAGGTGCGGGCAGGCGAACGCCAGCCTGGGCCACCGCGTCGGCAAGCTTCATGCCCTTGGCGACCTTCTCACGGATCTGCTCGGCTACAGCCTTCGCCTTGGCGTTGCCCTGCGCCAGTTTATACTGGGCCAGTACCAGCGGCTTAACCTTATCCAGCGGTGGCGGCGCAGCGGCGCGAATCTCGGCGGGCGCGGCAAGGGCGTAGCGCTGGTCGGGCGTGACGGGCACAAGCTGCGCGTCATCATCCTGGCTCATCTGGAACACGGGAGCCAGCAGCGGACGGACATCAGCCGGAGCCTGATAGGCCTGATCCTCGACCTGCTTGCCGTTTGCGATCAGGAAGGGCGTTGTTTCCAGCTTGAGGCCGTTGTCCTTCACCACTTCCTCAAAGCTGCCGCCGTCGGCGATCTGATCTTCCACCTTTCCGGTGAACTCGCTCAGCAGGCGCTTCTGCTTTTGCGAACGAAGCGTTGCCGCGATTTCGTCGCGCACGGCTGACATCGGCCGCGCGGGAACGGTCTTGACGTTCGATACGCGCAGCAGAATCCATCCGAGTGGTCCCCGGATCGGGCCGACAAGTTCGCCTTGCTTGGCCGCAAAGCCCGCATTTGCGATTGCGGCGGACGTTGTGGTGGTCAGGCTTTCACGGCTTTGATCCACCAGCGCCGACGCCTCCAGCCCTGCGCCCTGCGCAGCGGCTGCAAGCGACTTGCCGCCCTTTACCTGCTCTGCGATCTTTTTCGCGGCGGCGTCGCTGGGCAGGATGAGCTGCTCGAAATTGCGGCTTTCCTTGGCGGCGTAGCTCGCTTTGTTCTGATTATAGGATGCGGCAATTTCGGCGTCAGTCGGCTGCGAGGCTTGCGCGAAGCGTTCGCCATCGATCACGGCGTAGCGAATGCGGCGCTGCTCTGGGATGGTGAATCGCCCGGCATTCTGCTGATAATAGGTGGCGAGCTGTGCGTCCGTGGGGTCCTTAATGTCCGCAAAGGCTGCGGCGGGGACAGCGGCGATCGTCCCCTGGCGCGCCTCCAGCAGCAGCGAGGCATAGGGCAGGATGACGCTGTTCGGCAGCTTCACACCAAGGCCGAGCGGAGCGAGCATTTGCCGTTCGAGGATCTCGCGGGTGATGTCTTCGCGCAGGGCCTGTTCGGTGATGCGTTCGCGGAGCAGAAGCTGGCGGAAATTTTCCTGGCTGAATCTGCCTGCGGCGTCCTGAAAGGCGGGGATCTGGGCGATCTGCGCATCAACGAGACGCTTGGAGATGTGGACGCCCTGATCCTTCGCATATTCCTTCAGTGTCATCGCGGCGACCAATTGATCATAAATCTGGCCAGCGGCGCCTTGGGCGAGGAAATCGCCGATCTGAAGACCCGGGGTGGCGCGGCGGGCATTTTCGAAGACGCGCTGAACCCGTTCCTGGAACTGGGGCAGGGTCAGTCGGGTGCCGCCCGCTTTCGCGACCGTCTCGCCGCCGCCGCCAAGCGAGGTGCCAAACTTGCCGCTCGTGACGTCGCCCATGATGAAGGCCGCCGCGATGACGCCTAGGAAAAGGAGCGCGAAGAGGGCGCCGAATTTCGAGTGTATGAAGCGGCGGAAGTTTGAAAGCATGAAGTAAGTCCAGAATAGAAAGACTTTTACGGGCGGCCCGCTTTAGGGGCGGATCGTCGCGGCGGCAAGTGCGGCTTGGCTGGACAAATGCCGTGCCTTTGTCCATCGGCCTGTCGGGGCTGGCCCGGCGAGGGCTGGCGGATGGACGAATGACTGAAGGGGTATGGATTGATGGGCAGGCGCAAGCTGGTGGTCGGCAACTGGAAGATGAACGGCCTCCGTTCACAGCTGCCCGAAGTCGAAGCGATTGGCGCCCTGGCGGCTGAGCGTCCGGTGGTCGAGGTGGGGCTGTGCCTGCCCGCGACGCTGATCGCGGCGGCCGATCAGGTCAAGGGCGGCGCCTTTGTCGGCGCGCAGGACTGTCACATGAACGATAGCGGCGCGCATACTGGCTGCCTGTCGGCGGCGATGCTGGCCGAAGCGGGTGCGAGCTGGACGATTGTTGGCCATAGCGAACGGCGGCAGGATCAGGGCGAGAGCGACGCCGATGTCGCGGCAAAGGCGTTCGCGGCTAAGGCTGCGGGTCTGAAGGTTATCCTGTGCGTCGGCGAAAGCCTTGAGGTACGCGACGCTGGCGGGGCCGAAGGCATTGTGTCGGCGCAGTTGCTGGCGTCGCTGCCGGAAGGCGCGGCGGCCGACTGGCTGGCGATCGCTTATGAGCCGATCTGGGCGATCGGCACGGGCCGCATCCCGACGATGGAAGCGGTCGAAACCATGCACAAGGCGCTGCGGGCGACGTTGGCTGGCCGGATCGGCGAGGGCGAAGCGGGTGCGATGCGCATCCTCTATGGCGGGTCGATGAATGGCGAGAATGCGGCCGAGTTGATGGCGATCGAGGATGTCGATGGCGGTCTGGTGGGCGGAGCGAGCCTGACCGCGGCGAAATTCGGGCCGGTGATTGCGGCTGCGGGTTAGGTAGGGCCGCTAGGCGATTGGAAGTGGAGTCCGGGTGGAGCTGGTGGGCCTGAAAGAAGAGGGCTTCGACAGGCTCAGCCCGAACGGGGAGAGGGTGGTCAGCAGGAGTAACTTTCAGCGGAGGCGTCTCCTGAGGTGATCTCCATAGCCACACGATGCTCCAGCGCCGGTTGCCCCGGCGGCGCTTCAACGCTATGGGCTCCACAACGCACCCCATTCGGACAGATATTCTCGCATGTTCACCTTTATCCTCGTCGTGCAGGCCATTGTCGCGGCTCTGCTTGTCACCGTCATCCTGATGCAGAAGTCGGAAGGCGGCGGTCTGGGCGTGGGTGGTAGCCCGGCGGGGTTGATGTCTGCGCGGGGCGCGGCGGACTTTCTGACGCGGTCGACGACGGTGCTGGCCACCATTTTCGTGCTGCTGTCGGTCGTTCTGGCGGTGATCGCGTCGGTGCAGCACGCGCCGAGCGATATCGATACCTCGCTGGTGAAGCAGGCTCCGGCGGCTCCGTCGGCCCCTGCGCCGACCGGTAGTGCCGATCCGTTGGCCGGAGCAGCAGGCGCTGCGAGCAATGGCCAGGCGGCAAATGGCGCGGTTCCGCTCGCCAACTGATCTTTTCGATCACATTTTCGATCTTTTTTTGCTCGCGCGTGGATTCGCGCGCTTGCCCAACTTGTTTGTAAAAGGCTAAGCCTCCTCTCCCATGGCGCGGTATATTTTCATCACCGGCGGCGTGGTCTCCTCGCTTGGCAAGGGCCTTATGGCCGCATCGCTCGCAGCACTGCTGCAGGCGCGAGGTTTCCGTGTGCGCATTCGGAAGTTCGACCCCTATCTCAACGTCGATCCGGGCACGATGAGCCCGTATCAGCATGGCGAAGTCTATGTGACCGATGACGGGGCGGAAACCGACCTCGACCTTGGCCATTATGAGCGGTTTACGGGCGTTTCGGCACGCCAGTCGGACAATGTGACGCAGGGGCGCGTCTATCAGACGATCATCCAGCGCGAGCGGCGCGGCGATTATCTGGGCGCGACGGTGCAGGTGATCCCGCACGTCACGGACGAGATCAAGGCGTTCGCGATAGCCGAGTCAGACGATCTGGATTTCGTGCTGTGCGAAATTGGCGGGACGGTCGGTGACATCGAATCGCTACCCTTCATGGAAGCGATCCGTCAGCTGCATAATGACCTGGGTCGCCGCCAGTCGATCTTCGTCCATGTGACGCTGGTCCCCTATATTGCGGCGGCGGGCGAGCTGAAGACAAAGCCGACGCAGCATAGCGTACGCGAACTGACGTCGCTGGGCATCCAGCCCGATATTTTGCTCTGTCGTTGCGAACATCCGCTGCCCGACAGCGAACGGGCGAAGATCGCGCTGTTCTGCAACGTTCGCAAGGAAGCGGTGATCCCCGCGCTCGACGCCAGCAGCATCTATGCGGTGCCCGCGCAATATCATGCCGAAGGGCTGGACGAGGAAGTGCTGCGCGCCTTCGGCATCGACGATGCGCCCAAGCCGACGCTCGATCGCTGGATGGACATCATGGACCGCCAGCAGAACCCCGAAGGCGAAGTGACGATCGGCGTGGTCGGCAAATATGTCGGCCTGCCTGACGCTTATAAGTCGCTCTATGAGGCGCTGACCCATGGCGGTTTCGCCAATCGGGTGAAGGTGAAGATCAAGTGGATCGACGCCGAATTGTTCGAGAAGGGCGATGATGTCGCCGCCAGCCTGGAGCCGATGCACGGCATTTTGGTCCCCGGCGGCTTTGGCGTGCGCGGGTCGGAGGGCAAGATCGCGTCGGTTAAGTTCGCTCGTGAGCGCAACGTGCCCTTCTTTGGCATCTGCCTTGGCATGCAGATGGCCTGCATTGAAGGGGCGCGGAACACAGCCGGGATCGCCGAGGCGTCCACCACCGAATTTGGCGAGACGTCAGAGCCTGTCGTCGGCCTCATCACCGAATGGATGAGCAGCGAAGGCTTGCAGAAGCGCACGGCCGAAACCGACCTTGGCGGCACGATGCGGCTGGGCGCCTATCCCGCCAAGCTCACCGGCAACAGCGTGGTCGCGGGCATATATGGCACGAGCGAGATCAGCGAACGGCATCGCCATCGCTACGAAGTCAACGCGGGTTATCGCGAGGCGCTGGAGAAGGGCGGACTCATCTTCTCGGGTATGTCGCCGGACGGCACCTTGCCGGAGATTGTCGAGCGGCCTGACCATCCCTGGTTCGTCGGCGTGCAGTTCCATCCGGAGCTGAAGTCCAAGCCGTTTGATCCGCATCCGCTGTTTGCTAGCTTTATTGAGGCGGCGGTGAAGCAGAGCCGGTTGGTGTGATCGGCTCGAGCCTTTTCTAAGCAGATGGAATCATCTGCTGGCTCGGAAAATGCGGCAGAATAAAATCCTGGAGCATCTGGGCCGATGTAATCGGATCGGGATCTGCTCCAGGTCGAGGTCTGGCCGATATGGGCTACTGATTTTCTGACTTCGTCACCCCGGACCTTGATCCGGGGTCCCGCCTAGCTCCGCGGTTGGACAAGCGAGCAGCTATTTGCTCGTCAGCTCTTATAATGTCCTGGCCGAGGCCAAATCCGCATGGACGGCCTTTGGCAGATTGATCGCAAAGTCGAAGACGGACAGGTTGTTGATCAAGCCGGTCACCCGAAGCCGCTGCGCGGGCGCGATGATGCCGATCGTCCCGGCGGCGCCCAGCCAGCCGAACAAGCCTTTGAACCCGCCATGATCAGCAATACAGCCGCCCGCGCCGAATCCGACCACACCAGGAATGCCGACATAGCCGCGCATGTTCACCCCCTGTGGCAGGAGGTTGGAGGTTCCAACCGTCACAGCGGTAGGCGGCAGGACCTCTGCTCTGCCCAAACGGCCTTCATTCGTCAGCATGGCCAGGAAACGGTCGTAATCATGGGCCGAGGAGATGAGGCCGCCCCCGCCCGAAGGAAATGCGGGCTTGTTCAGGAAGATGGAGGTCGGACCTGCATCGACCACGGCCAATTTGGCGCCTCTGCCCGTATAGCTTGTGACGAGACGCGCCTTCTTGTCTGCTGGCACATCGAAGAAGGTGCTGTTCATGCCAAGAGGTGCGAAGAACCGCTGCTCCAGAAACTGTTCAAAGGGCATGCCTGCCACCAGCTCTATGATGCGGCCCAGCAAATCCAGCCCAACCGAATAGCTCCAGGCTGTGCCGGGGTCTGAAAGAAGCGGAGCTGCCGCCAGCCGCTCGGCGAATTGCTTGAGGCTAGAGGGGGGCGCTTGCTCCAGTCGTTCAGCGTTGCTGAGCAGGTTCTGCTTCAGTCCCAGCTGTTGATATACCGCCTTGAGTGGCCCGCTCATCGAAGGCCCACCACCAAGGCCGGCAGTGTGGGTCAACAGGTGACGGATCGTCATGACAGAAGCGGCGGGGCGCGTTTCGAGGCTTTGGCCGGGGTTGGTCAGAACGCGCATATTCGCAAAGCCGGGGATGAAATCGGCAACAGGCTGATCGAGCTTCATCCGGCCCTCGGCGATCAGCAGCATCACCGCCATGCCGGTGATGGGTTTCGTCATCGAATAAACGCGGAACAGCGTGTGCTCATCCACCCGGCGCGGGTTGTCCAAGGCGATCGTTCCGCTGCTCACATAGGCTGGGCGATCAGTTCCGCGACCGATCGCCACGATTGCTCCGGGAGCGGCTGGTTCCCCGATCACGCCGTTCACCATGCCCCTAACCGCAGGGAAGCGTTCGGCAGCGGCGCGCGCGCGTACCGGCGCGGCACTCATAAGACCGAGGCAGGCTGCTCCCTTCAGCAGATCGCGCCGTAAGAATACCGAATGTGGCATGGCCGTCCTCCCCCTTATTGTCGCTTTCTCTACGGTGTAGATGGTATACAGGACCGGTCACCGCTTCATCAAAATTCTCCCGCACGAATAATGTTGCAGCATTATATCTTCCCCCCTATATCGCCCTTGCTTCCTTACATCGTCAAACATGTCGGGGTCGCAGGCGGAACGCTTGCGGCGGCGGGAGCGCACATATTCTGTTGGAGACTGCATGGCGGACATCGCCGAACTGACCGCGCTGATCGAACCGGAGGTTAAGGCCCTCGGCTTCGACCTCGTGCGCGTAAAGCTGTTCGGGTCCGGTGACGAACATACGCTGCAGATCATGGCCGAACGGCCGGATACAAAGCAGCTCGTGATCGAGGATTGCGCCACCATCTCACGCCGCTTGTCCGATTTGCTGGATGAAGTCGATCCGATCGAGGAAGCCTATCGTCTGGAAGTCAGCTCGCCTGGCATCGACCGACCGCTCACCCGCCTGCATGATTTCATGGAATGGGCGGGGCATGAGGCAAAGATTTCCACGACTGAGATCGTTTCGGGACGCAAGAGTTTTCGCGGATCGCTGAACGGCGTCGAAGGCGACGATATCCAGTTTCATGATAACAAGGCCGGGGATGTTGCCATCCCCTTCGCGCTGGTCGGCGATGCCAAGCTGATACTGACCGACGCGCTGATTTCTGCTAGCATGCCGCTCTCCTCCGATGGGGCGGACGAGTTCGAAACCGAAGAGTAAGGGTTCACGACCATGGCCAACGCCATTTCCGCCAATAAGGCCGAGCTGCTCGCGATCGCGAACAGCGTCGCCACCGAGAAGATGATCGACAAGGCGATCGTCATCGAGGCGATGGAAGACGCGATCCAGCGCGCCGCTCGCGCGCGCTATGGTGCGGAGAATGACATCCGCGCGAAGCTGGACCCCGACAGCGGCGACCTGCGCCTGTGGCGCGTCGTCGAGGTGGTCGAGGCCGTGGACGACTATTTCAAGCAGGTGGACCTTAAGCAGGCGCAGAAGCTGAAGAAGGATGCCGTGATCGGCGACTTCATCGTCGATCCGCTGCCCCCGATCGACCTGGGCCGTATCGACGCCCAGTCCGCGAAGCAGGTGATCTTCCAGAAGGTCCGCGACGCAGAGCGCGAGCGTCAGCATGAGGAATTCAAGGACCGCGTGGGTGAGATCATCACCGGCGTCGTGAAATCCGTCGAGTTTGGCCATGTTGTGGTGAACCTTGGCCGCGCCGAGGGCGTGATCCGCCGCGATCAGCAGATCCCGCGCGAAGTCGTCCGCGTCGGCGACCGCATTCGCTCGGTGATCCTGAACGTGCGTCGCGAGAACCGTGGTCCGCAGATTTTCCTCAGTCGCGCGCATCCTGAGTTCATGAAGAAGCTGTTCGCGCAGGAAGTGCCCGAAATCTACGACGGCGTCATCACCATCATGGCCGCCGCCCGCGATCCGGGATCGCGCGCCAAGATCGGCGTTATCAGCCGCGATTCGAGCATCGACCCCGTCGGCGCCTGCGTCGGCATGAAGGGCAGCCGCGTGCAGGCCGTCGTGCAGGAAATGCAGGGCGAGAAGATCGACATCATCCCCTGGTCGGAAGATACGGCGACCTTCGTCGTCAACGCGCTCCAGCCCGCGCAGGTCGCTCGCGTCGTCATCGACGAGGAAGAAGAGCGTATCGAAGTCGTCGTTCCCGACGATCAGTTGTCGCTCGCCATCGGCCGTCGCGGGCAGAATGTCCGTCTCGCCTCGCAGCTGACGGGCAAGGCCATCGACATCATGACCGAGGCCGACGCGTCCGAAAAGCGCCAGAAGGAATTCGTCTCCCGCTCCGAACTGTTCCAGAACGAGCTGGACGTGGACGAGACGCTGTCGCAGCTGCTGGTGGCCGAAGGCTTTGGCGAGCTGGAAGAAGTCGCCTATGTCGGCGTCGAGGAACTGGCGGCGATCGAAGGCTTCGACGAGGATCTGGCCGCCGAGCTGCAAAGCCGTGCGCAGGAAGCGCTGGACCGCCGCGAAGCTGCCGCCCGCGAGGAGCGTCAGGCGCTGGGCGTCGAGGATGCGTTGGCAGAGATGCCACACCTCACCGAAGCCATGCTGGTGACGCTGGGCAAGGCGGGCATCAAGACGTTGGATGATCTGGCCGATCTAGCGACGGACGAACTGGTCGCGAAGAAGCGCGTCGATCAGCGCCGCCGCCGCAGTGAGACGTCCGAGGACAAGGGCGGGATTCTCGCCGAATATGGCCTTAGTGAAGAGCAGGGCAATGAGATCATCATGGCCGCCCGCGCACACTGGTTCGAAGGCGAGGAAGCTTAAGCGCCCCATGCCTTTCGTCGATATCCGTCTGGCCGGAAACGCCACCCGTGAACAGAAGGCAGCGATCGTTGCCGACGTCACCCAGTCGCTCGTTGAGCGGCTGGGGAAGTCGGCCGCTGCCGTGCAGGTGGTGATTTCCGAAGTCTCGACGGAGAATTATGGGTCGGGCGGGCAGCTGATCGCTGACCGCGCGCCTGCCTCCAGCCCTGGGGAGGACGCCAATGCCGCGGTCACTTCCCGATGAGAGGCTGACGCCGTCATATAGCGCTGTCTTATCCTCGCTCTTCCCTTTCAAGGAAGAGGTTGGGGGGGGAGCGATTGCACGAGCAATCGCCAGCGACGATTTTGGAGTTAAGGGCTTGGAGCGCTTCGCGCGACCCACTCCCCTCCTCTCCTTCGAAAGGGAGGGGCTAAAGTCATGACCGAACGCAAATGCATCCTCTCAGGCGATCGGTCCGATCCCGAGACGCTGATCCGCCTCGCCGTCGGACCAGAAGGTCAGGTCCTTCCCGACATTCGCGCGAAGGCGCCGGGCCGTGGCGCGTGGATCGGCGTTCCGCGCGCTGAGCTTGAGCAGGCGCTCGCCAAGGGTAAGCTGACGGGTGCACTCGCGCGGGCATTCAAAACGGGTGAGTTGCAGATCCCCGACAATTTGCCGGACCTGATCGAAGATGGCCTGCGCAAGGCTTTGCTGGACCGCTTGGGGCTGGAGGCGAAGGCATCCATGGTCCTCACCGGATCGGAAAAGATCGACGTCGCCTGCCGTCAGGCCAAGGTTCAACTGCTGCTCCACGCCAGTGATGCCGCAGCCGACGGCAATCGAAAGCTCGACCAGGCGCTGCGGGTCGGACAGGAAGCCGAAGGCACCGAATTGGCGGGCGTCGTCTTGCCTGTGGACCGACAGGCCCTATCTATGGCAATGGGGCGGGACAATGTCGTCCATATCGCAGTGACCGACTCGCGTGCCGCGTCGCGTCTGCGTACGGCCATAGGCCGCTTGGAAAGCTATCTGGGTTGCGCTAGCGAGGCGCCAGTGCATGGGGAGCATGACTCCGCCGGTGCGCTGGGCGCCTGACGAGCATGGAATGAAGGCGCCGACGGGCCTTGCCGGTCGGATGTAAGTGAAGGGTACAGTTCAGTCGTATGAGTGACAGCAAGGAAGACAAGCCGGTTCTGGGCCGCAAGCCTCTGGGCATCAAGCGGACCGTTGAATCCGGCCAGGTGCAGCAGCAGTTCAGCCATGGCCGCAAGAATACGGTCGTGGTTGAGGTGAAGCGGCGCCGCATTCTGGGCAAGCCGGGTGAAGCCGGTGCGCCTGCGGCTGCGCCTCAGGCTGATCCGGCTCCGGCACCCGCCGCAGCGGCACCCGCGCCGCAGCAGCCGCAGGCTCGCGCGCCTCAGCCTGCCGCGCCCGCGCGCCCCGCTCCGCCGCAGAGCCTGATGTCGCGTCAGGAATTGCAGGTAAAGCTGCTGCGCGAGGCTGAAGAAGCCCGCATGACCGCGCTGGAAGATGCGCGTCGCCGCGAAGACGCGCAGCGTAATGCCGCGAGCGAGGATGAGAAGCGCCGCGCCGAGGAAAATCGCCTGGCTGCGGAAGCTGCTGAGGCTGAAGCCGCGCGCCGTGTCGAAGAAGAAGCCAAGGTCGCCGAGCAGAAGCCCGAGCCCGAAGCTCCTGCGGCGCCTGTCGCCGAGGAAAGCCCCGAAGCGCGTCCCGCTGCTGCTCCGGCTGCTACCGCTTCTGCTGCGCCGCCGCCGCGCCGCTTCACGCCGGTTACCCCGATCAAGCGTCCCGAACCGGCCAAGCCGGATCGGACCAAGCGTACGGGCGAGGACAATCGCCGCCAGTCGGGCAAGCTGACCGTGACGCGCGCGCTTGCGGACGACGACAGCGCTCGTGCCCGCTCGCTCGCCGCATTGAAGCGTGCCCGCGAAAAGGAACGTCGCGCCCATTATGCCGGTGGCGCTCAGCAGCGTGAAAAGCAGGTTCGCGACGTCGTCGTGCCCGAAAGCATCACGGTGCAGGAACTCGCCAACCGCATGGCCGAAAAGGGTGCGGACCTGGTGAAATCCCTGTTCAAGATGGGCACCGCCGTCACTCTGAATCAGCCGATCGATCAGGATACGGCGGAACTGCTGGTCGAGGAATTCGGCCACCGCATCCAGCGCGTTTCCGATGCCGACGTTGAAATCGGCATCGAGGGTGAAGTCGATGCGGCAGAGACGCTGAAGCCCCGCGCGCCAGTCGTGACCATCATGGGTCATGTCGATCATGGCAAGACATCGCTGCTGGACGCGCTGCGCGGGACCGATGTGGTCGCGGGCGAAAGCGGCGGCATCACTCAGCATATCGGCGCCTATCAGGTGACGACCAAGGGTGGTGACGTCATCACCTTCCTCGACACGCCGGGCCACGAAGCCTTCTCCGAGATGCGGGCTCGTGGTGCGAACGTCACGGACATCGTCATCCTCGTGGTGGCGGCCGATGACGGGCTGATGCCGCAGACGATCGAGGCGATCAACCACACCAAGGCGTCGGGCGTCCCGATGATTGTCGCGATCAATAAGTGCGACAAGCCGGAAGCCAATCCGCAGAAGGTGCGCGAGCGCCTGCTGAGCGAAGAGATTGTGGTCGAGGATATGGGCGGCGATGTTCAGGACGTGGAGGTTTCGGCGCTCAAAAAGACCGGCCTTGACGAACTGATCGAGAAAATCCTGCTCCAGGCGGAAGTGATGGAACTGGGGGCTAACCCCGATCGCCCTGCCGAAGGCAATGTGATCGAGGCGCAGCTCGACAAGGGCCGTGGCGCGGTTGCTACCGTGCTGGTCCGCAAGGGTACGCTCAAGGTCGGCGACACCTTCGTCATCGGCGCGGAGAGCGGCAAGGTTCGCGCTCTGGTCAATGACAAGGGTCAGAATGTGAAGGTCGCAGGGCCATCGACCCCGGTCGAGGTGCTGGGGCTTTCCGGCGTTCCGCTGGCGGGCGATCAACTCACGGTCGTCGAGAATGAGGCTCGCGCTCGCGAAGTTGCCGCCTATCGTCAGGAACAGGCGACGAAGAAGCGCACCACCAGCGCCCCGACCAGCTTTGAACATATGTTCTCGGCGCTCAACACGACCGTCATTGAATATCCGGTGGTGGTGAAGGGCGACGTGCAGGGTTCCGTCGAAGCTATTGTCACGGCGCTCAACCGCATTTCGACCGACGAGATCAAGGTCCGCGTCCTGCATTCAGGCGTTGGCGCGATCACCGAAAGCGACGTCACGCTGGCCGCTGCCAGCCGTGCGCCGCTGATCGGCTTCAACGTCCGTCCCAATGCCAAGGCGCGTCAGCTGGCGGAGCGCGAGAAGATTTCGCTGCGCTATTATGACGTGATCTACGACTTGCTTGAGGAAGTTCGCGGCGAAATGGCGGGCCAGCTGGCTCCAGAGCGCATCGAAACCATCGTCGGCCGGGCCGAGGTGCTTCAGGTGTTCCCGGCGGGCAAGAAGGACAAGGCGGCTGGTCTGCTCGTCCTCGACGGCATCATCCGCAAGGGGCTCAATGCGCGCCTTACCCGCGACGATGTCATCGTGTCGCGCACCCACATCGCTTCGCTTCGCCGCTTCAAGGACGATGTGTCCGAAGTGCGTGCGGGCATGGAGTGCGGTGCTGTCCTTCAGGACACCAACGACATCAAGGCCGGCGATACGCTGGAACTGTTCGAGGTCGAGGAACGCGCCCGGACGTTGTGATCAGGAAGGTGCGTCACCCCAGTGGAAGCTGGGGTTTCGTTCCTTCTGGTCGTCCATAGCCGTCTGAGATCCCAGCTTTCGTTGGGATGACGAGGATTGATGATGTCCAATCAACCTGAAGGCCCCTCCGTCCGCCTCCTCCGCGTGGGTGAACAGGTGCGCCATGTCTTGTCCGACATTCTCCAGCGCGACGATGTGCATGACGATGTTCTCGCCAAGCATGTCGTCAGCGTGACCGAGGTTCGCATGTCGCCTGACCTGCGGCATGCCACGGTGTTCGTGAAGTCGCTGCTCGGTCAGGATGAGGAAGCGGTGCTGAAAGCCTTGCGGACCAACACCGCTTATCTTCAGCGCGAAGTCGCCCATCGCATCCGCCTCAAATATGCGGCCAAGCTCAAATTCCTGGCAGACGAGAGCTTTGACGAGGGTAGCCATATCGACAAGCTGCTGCGTGATCCCAAAGTCGCGCAGGATCTTGAACAGCCCGATGATGAGGGCTGACGCGCTGCGTTGATCCGATGCACGGCTGGATTATCCTCGATAAACCGCACGGGCTTGGCTCGACGCAGGCGGTCAGCGCGGTCAAGCGCGCCCTTCGCCAAAGTGGTGCTGGCAAGTGGAAGGTCGGCCATGGCGGCACACTCGATCCGCTCGCTACCGGCGTGCTGCCGATCGCAGTGGGCGAAGCGACGAAGCTCGCCGGGCGGATGCTCGACAGCGATAAGACCTACGACTTTACGATAGCGTTTGGCGCACAGACGGATACGCTGGACCTTGAAGGAAAGGTGATTGCTGAGAGCGGTCACCTGCCCACGTTCGGCGAAGTGGAAGCGATACTGCCCCGCTTCACTGGCCCGATCGAACAGGCGCCGCCAGCCTATTCCGCGATCCTGATCGATGGGCAAAGAGCCTATGATCTTGCGCGCGCCGGGCAGGATGTTGAGATGAAGATGCGGGCCGTCACTATCCACGCGCTCACCATATCCTCTCTCCCGCGAGGGGGTCGATCAGAGGCACGTGACTCTGATCGAGATAGCGAAGTTTGCTCGCAAAGCGGCCTAGCCGGAGTTGGAGAGGGGCAGGGTGCGCCGAGCCCCTCTCCAACTCCGGCTAGGCAGCGAGCTGCCAAGCCTGCGTATCCTCTCCCCGCAAGCGGAGAGAGGATAGGTAGCGTCACCCTTCGCGCCCATGTCTCCAAGGGCACCTATATCCGCAGCCTGGCCCGCGACATCGCGATCGCGCTCGGCACGGTCGGCCATGTCACCATGCTCCGACGGGTGAAGGCAGGCCCGTTCACCCTCGAATCCGCTATTTCGCTGGACAAATTGGACGAAGCTGCTAGGGGCGGCGGCTTCGGCGGTCTTATGCTGCCGTTGACCGCAGGGCTGGACGACATCCCGGCTCTCGCAGTCTCTCCCGACGATGCATTGGCTCTCCGACAGGGGAAGGTGCTTGTGGGGAAACCGCATACCGGCCTGATGCTGGCGATGGAGGGGCAAACGCCCGTCGCGCTGGTCGAAGCCAGTGGCCCGGAAATCCGGGTGGTGCGCGGCTTTAATCTCTAAAATGAAAGGAAGCCGATGTCGATTACTGCAGAGCGCAAGGAAGCGCTGATCAAGGAACATGCCCGCGCCGAAGGCGACACCGGTTCGCCGGAAGTTCAGGTTGCAATCCTTTCGGAGCGCATTTCCAACCTGACCGAGCATTTCAAGGGTCACCACAAGGATAACCACAGCCGTCGCGGCCTGCTGATGCTGGTCAACAAGCGTCGTTCGCTGCTGGACTATCTGAAGAAAAAAGATGGGTCGCGTTATACCGACCTTATCGGCAAGCTGGGCCTGCGTAAGTAAGCCTGCTATAGAAGGGACGGCCCCCCAGCGGGGCCGTTTCTGATTCTGGTGCGACGTGCTCCTGCGAAGGCAGGAGCCCAGTCCCGCCGTCTGAACTGGGCTCCTGCCTTCGCAGGAGCACCTAAGAGGGAAGGTCGCGCAATTCGGCGCTGATCTTTCGAAAGGGGCCAAAAGATGCCCCAAAACCGCCGCGCGCCGGTTAGCGCGCAGACAGGCCCCGCCCGGCAATAGGGCCAGGTGGGCGAAGGAAAATATTATGTTCGATGTAAAGAAGGTATCAATCGAGCTGGGCGGCAAGACCCTCACGCTCGAAACCGGCCGTATCGCGCGTCAGGCAGACGCCGCCGTGCTGGCGACCTATGGCGAAACCGTGGTGCTGTGCGCCGTGACCGCCGCCAAGTCGGTGAAGGAAGGACAGGATTTCTTCCCGCTGACCGTCCATTATCAGGAAAAATATTCCGCAGCTGGCCGTATTCCCGGTGGCTTCTTCAAGCGTGAGCGTGGCGCGACCGAAAAGGAAACGCTGACCAGCCGCCTGATCGACCGTCCGATCCGCCCGCTTTTCCCTGATGGTTTCTACAATGAAATCAACGTCATCGCGCAGGTTCTTTCGTTCGATGGCGAGAGCGAACCCGATATCGTCGCGATGATCGCCGCTTCGGCTGCGTTGACCCTGTCGGGCGTGCCCTTCATGGGTCCGATCGGCGCAGCCCGCGTCGGTTACAAGGATGGCGAATATCAGCTGAACCCGTCGATGGACGAGGTGAAGACCGGCGAACTCGACCTGACCGTCGCCGCCACCCGCGATGCCGTGATGATGGTCGAATCCGAAGCCAAGGAGCTTTCGGAAGACGTCATGCTCGGTGCCGTCCTGTTCGCGCATGAAGCGTCGAAGAAGATTGTCGATGCGATCATCCAGCTGGCCGAAAAGGCCGCGAAGGACCCGTGGGACGTCGCCAAGGGCGAAGACCTGGATGACCTGAAGAAGAAGCTCAAGAAGCTGATCGGCAAGGACATCACGGCTGCCTACAAGCTGACTGACAAGTCGGCCCGCTCGAATGCGATCAACGATGCCCGCGCCAAGGCGAAGGCGTTCTTCGCTGAGGAAGGTCTTGACGCTCAGACCGTCATGGCCGGCATCAAGCTGACCAAGAAGCTGGAATCGGAAATCGTTC
>CAMPIM010000014.1 GCA_946886365.1 uncultured Novosphingobium sp. | reverse complement strand
GTCAAAGCCTCGCCGCGGTCCAATCACTTTAAATCCGTTCGGGCTGTCCAAACGAGTCACGTGCCTCGTCCGGATGTCGAAGCCCTTTCCTTTCTTGAGAAGGAAGTGGAGCCGTTGGCTTCGCCGGCCTTCGGCTCGACAGGCTCAGGGCGAACGGAGATAGGGGTTAGCGCACTTAGCCAATGGCGCGCCATGCCGTGACCAACGCCCTCGCGCGTTCCGCCACCGTCGCGGCATTGTCGCCGGGGCGGTATAAAGCGCCGCCGACGCCAATGCCTTCGCAGCCTGCGCCGAGCCATTGGCCGATCGTGTCGGCGCCAGTGCCGCCCACTGCCCAGAGGCCGACATGGCGCGGCAGCACTTCCTTGATGGCCTTTATATAGGCGGGGCCAAGGCTGGCAGCGGGGAACAGTTTCAGACGGCGAGCGCCAGCGCGAACGGCGGCGAAGCCTTCGCTGGGGGTCATAAAGCCGGGCAGCATGTCGAAGCCATATTGCGCGCCTCGCGCGATGACGGCCGGGTCGGTGTTAGGCGTGACCATGATGCGTCCGCCGGTGCGACGCAGATCGTCCACCGCCTCTACCGTCAGCACGGTGCCGCCGCCGATCAGCGCGGTGGCGCCGAACGCCTGTTGGAGCGCGGTGATGCTTTCGAAGGGTTCGGGCGAGTTCAGCGGTACTTCGATGATGCGGATGCCCGCATCGATGAGGGCCGCGCCGATCTCCACCGCCTCTTCGGGGCGAAGGCCGCGCAGGATTGCGGCGATGGGGGGTGCGCCGGCTGCAAGAAGGGAATCGAGGGTCATGCGGCATTCTCCGGAAGGGTGAGGCCAGCGAGGACGCAATCGTCGCCGCTCAAGGATCGGGAAGCAAGGCCCTGCGCCTCCAGCGCCTCTGCATAGCGGGCGCAAAGACGCTGGTCGCCGATGAGGGTGATGCCGCTTACTTCGCCGAGCATGGCGCGCACTTCGGCTATTTCGCAGCCGATGAGCAGGCCGGAGAGATAGCCAGCGGCCCAATCGGGCGATCGTCCGGCGCGCAGGCGCTTGGCGCGGGCGGCGAAGAGGTTGGTGAGGAGGCGGCCCTCCCCTGCCCGGCCGAGGCCTTCGGCGAAACCTTCGGCTTCTTCGGAAGCTTCGGCGGGGGCGGCTTTGGAGCCGAGGGTGGAGTGATCGCGCAGCAGGGCGAAGAGTTCGCCGGTGGGCACGGTGCGAAAGCTGACGATGCGGCCGTCCTCCACCAGCGACCATTTATTGTGGGTGCCGGGAAGGACGATGAGGTGGCGGCCCTGCGCAAGGTCGGGATGGCGATGCATTGCGCCGAAGATTTGCGTTTCTTCGCCGCGCATGACGTCGGGCACGCCGTCCTTGTCGGTGCAGGCCAGGCCGGCGAGGATCGTGACGGGCGCGCCTTGCCAGTCGAAGCGCATGGCCGCAGTGCGCCATTGCTCCGCGGTTGCGGGGCAGTCGGCATAGGGCGCCTCGACCCAGCCATCGCGCGCGCCCGCCATGCCGCACAGGCGGATGCTGCCGGGCGTGCCGTCTTCCAGCCAGGGCGCGATCGTCTGCGCGAAAGCGGCGGCGGCGTTTGCGCCCGCTTCGGCAATGCCGGGGCCTTCGCGGCGGGCGGTGACTTGCCCTTGCTCCATGCGGAAGAGGCGCAGGCGGCTGGTGCCCCAGTCGCCGACGACGTCATAGCTGCTCATGCCGAAGTCATTTCCGTTCTTGTCTGCTTATTTGTATGAGTATATGCAACGGCCGATAGCGTCAATGCGTCGCGCACCTCATGTCTTTCAGGAACTCTCATGGCCGCTTCGTCTCAGCCCAACCGGAAATTGCGCAGCCGCGCCTGGTTCGACAATCCCGACAATATCGACATGACGGCGCTCTATGTGGAGCGTTACCTGAACTTCGGGTTGAGCCTGGAGGAACTGCGCAGCGGCAAGCCGATCATCGGCATCGCGCAGACGGGGAGCGACTTGTCGCCCTGCAACCGGCATCATCTGGTGCTGGCCGAGCGCATCCGCGAGGGGATTCGCGAGATGGGCGGGATCGCGCTGGAGTTTCCGGTGCATCCGATCCAGGAGACGGGCAAGCGGCCGACGGCGGGGCTGGACCGTAACCTTGCCTATTTGGGGCTGGTCGAGGCTTTGTACGGCTATCCGATCGATGGCGTGGTGCTGACGACGGGGTGCGACAAGACGACGCCTGCACTGTTGATGGCGGCGGCGACGGTGAACATCCCCGCGATCGCGCTGTCGGTCGGGCCGATGCTGAACGGTTGGTACAAGGGGCAGCGGACGGGATCGGGCACGATCGTCTGGCATGCGCGGCAGCTGCTGGCGGCGGGGAAGATCGATGATGAGGGCTTTATCAAGCTGGTGGCTTCGTCGGCGCCTTCGACCGGATATTGCAACACGATGGGCACGGCGACGACGATGAATTCGCTGGCCGAGGCGCTGGGGATGATGTTGCCGGGGTCGGCGGCGATCCCCGCGCCCTATCGCGATCGGCAGGAAGCCGCCTGGCGCACTGGCAAGCGGATCGTGGAGATGGTGGCGGAGGATCTGAAGCCGTCCGACATATTGACGCTGGATGCCTTTCATAACGCGATCGTCGTGAACTCGGCGATCGGGGGATCGACCAATGCGCCTATCCATCTGGCGGCGATTGCCCGGCATGTCGGCGTCGAATTGCCGCTGAAGGATTGGGAGACGGTGGGGCATGACGTGCCGCTGCTCGTGAACCTGCAACCGGCGGGCGAATATCTGGGCGAGGATTATTATCATGCCGGGGGCGTGCCTGCGGTGGTGGGACAGCTGATCGCGCAAGGCCTGATCCGCGAGGGCGCGATGACGGTCAACGGGCGGACGATGGGGGAGAATTGCCAGGGAGTCGAAATCGAGGATGAGAATGTCATCCGTCCTTTTGCCCAGCCGCTGAAGGAGGAGGCGGGATTCCTGGTGCTGTCGGGCAATCTGTTCGACGCGGCGATCATGAAGACGAGCGTCATCAGCGAGGAATTCCGGCAGCGATACCTGTCCAATCCTGACGATCCCAACGCCTTTGAGGGACCGGCAGTCGTGTTCGACGGGCCGGAGGATTATCATGCGCGGATCGACGATCCCGCAGTGGGCATCACGCCCGAAACGCTGATGTTCATGCGCGGCGCGGGGCCGATCGGCTATCCGGGCGCGGCGGAGGTGGTGAACATGCGTCCGCCCGCTTACCTGATCACCGAAGGCGTGTCCGCCCTACCCTGCATCGGCGACGGGCGGCAGTCGGGGACTTCGGGAAGCCCTTCCATCCTCAACGCTTCGCCGGAGGCTGCGGCGATGGGCGGGCTGGCGCTGCTGAAGACCGGGGACCGGGTGCGGATGGATCTGGAGGCGCGGACGGTGAATGTGCTGATTCCCGACGAGGAGCTGGAGGCGCGGCGCGCGGCGCTGCGTGCCGAGGGGGGTTATGCCTATCCCGCTTCGCAGACGCCGTGGCAGGAGATTCAGCGGGCGCTGGTGGGGCAGCTGGACAAGGGCGCGATCCTGGAGGGTGCGGAGAAATTCCAGCGGATCGCGCAGACGCAGGGTCTGCCGCGCGACAATCACTAAGAGTTAAGGGAAGCGGCATGAGCGGTATCATCAAGGCGGGGCTGGTTGGCTTGGGCAAGATCGCCCGCGATCAGCATCTGCCCGCTATCGAACAGACAAGCGGCATCGATCTGGTCGCGGTTGCCAGCCGGAATGCGCGGGCGGACGGGGTGAACAACTACCCGACGCTCGACGCGATGCTGGCGGAAGAACCGGACATGAATGCGGTGATCCTGTGCCAGCCGCCGCAGGTGCGGTACGATGCCGCGCGCAAGGCGATCCTCGCGGGCAAGCATGTGTTTCTGGAAAAGCCCCCCGGCGCGACGGTGACGGAGGTCGAGGCGCTGATCGCTCTGGCGAAGGCGCAGGGCGTGACGCTCTATGCGAGTTGGCACAGTCGCCATGCTGCGGCGGTGGGTCAGGCAAAGGCATGGCTCGCCGTGCGCAAGGTCACGCGTGTGTCGATCGAATGGCGCGAAGATGTGCGGCACTGGCATCCGGGCCAGCCGTGGATTTGGGAAGCGGGCGGCTTTGGCGTGTTCGATCCGGGCATCAATGCGCTGTCGATCCTGACCGAAATCATGCCGGAGCCGGTGACGATGCTGTCCGCCAGCCTGGAAGTTCCATCCAATAAGGACGCCCCGATCGCCGCCGCCCTGAAGATGGCGAGCGCGTCGGGCGCGCCGATCGATGCAGCGTTCGACTGGCGACAGACTGGCAAGCAGACTTGGGACATTGCGATCGAGACAGACGATGGCGCGCTGGTCCTGTCAGAGGGTGGGAACCGCCTGACGCTGAACGGGAGCGTCATGGTGCAGGCGCCCGACCATGAATATCCCGATATGTACCGCCTGTTCGTCGAGCTGGTGGGCCAGGGCGCGATCGATGCGGATACCAGCCCGCTGCGACTGGTGGCTGACGCCTTCCTTTGCGGCAAGCATTGCCCTACGTCCGCGTTCGACGATTAGACAAAAGGAGCATGGCATTGGGGAGGGAAGACCGGCGTCCAGCCGAACGCAAGTTCGGACATGAGGAAGGCGGCCTTCGCATCCATCAGGCCATTGCCCGGCAGCTGGGCACCGCCATCGTCGCGGGAGTCCACAAGCCCGGCGATATTTTCGAAGGCGAGATCGAGGCCGCCGAACGGCTGGGCGTATCCCGCACCGCCTATCGGGAAGCGGTGCGCATTTTGGTGGCCAAGGGCATGCTGGAAAGCCGGCCCAAGGCGGGCACGCGCGTCCTGCCGCGCAGCCGCTGGAATGTGCTGGACCCGGAGATGCTCGCCTGGATGTTCGCGGGAGAACCCGACCCCGCCTTCGTCCGTGACTTGTTTGAACTGCGCGGCGTCATAGAGCCAGCTGCGGCGGAACTGGCGGCGCGGCGGCGCACCGATGCGCAGCTTTTGGCGATGGAACAGGCGCTCATGGGCATGCGCGATCATGGCCTTTCGTCCGAAGAAGGACGCGCGGCCGACCAGCGTTTTCACCATGCCATCCTTGCCGCGACGCGAAATGACGCTCTGGCTGCGCTGGCAAGTTCGGTGGGCGCGGCGGTCAGCTGGACCACGACATTCAAACAGCGGAAGAAGTCGCCGCCGCGCGATCCTTTCGGGGATCATCGCGCGGTGTTCGATGCGATTGCTTTGCGGGATGCGGACGGGGCGCGATCGGCGATGGCGGAGCTGCTGCGGCTGGCGCTGGCGGATATGGATGTTGCGCTTTCCGGGACGGGGGTGGGTTCTTGATGGGCGCTATCGGAGGGTGAGCCGGAATCTACG
Source organism: uncultured Novosphingobium sp. (assembly GCA_946886365.1). The sequence continues at coordinate 39,306 of CAMPIM010000014.1, read as the reverse complement.
CGCATCGACACTTTACGTCATCCCAGCGAAAGCTGGGATCTTGGGCGAAATGGTACTGCACTCCTGAGATCCCAGCTTTCGCTGGGATGACGGGACGGGGGTGTCGTTTTGTGAAGCGGGCCGTGACGCCAACCGATCAGCTTTGATCGATGAGGTCCCGAAGGCGACTTGCCAGTTCCTGTAGCGTGAACGGTTTTGCAAGCAAGGCGATGTCCGGGTCCAGCTTTCCGTCGCGCAGGAAACCATCGCGGGTGTAGCCGCTGGTATAGAGAATCTTGAGGTCGGGCCTTAATGCGCGGGCCTTTTCGCTCAACTCCTTGCCGGACATTCCCGGCATGACCACATCGGTGAAAAGCAGGTCGATCGGCTGATCATCCGCTTCGATCAGGCGCAGTGCGGCGTTGCCGTCGGCTGCCTCCAGAGCTCGATAGCCAAGTTCGCGCAGAGTCTCGACGGAATAGGCACGCACGCCGTCGTCATCTTCCACCACCAATATGGTTTCCCCATTGGCTGACAGGTCGTGCGGGGCGGCCTTTTCTTCCTGCGCCTCATCCGCCTCTCCGATAAAGCGCGGCAGGTAGATTTTTACCGTGGTCCCCTGCCCCTGTTTCGACAGCACTTCGACATGGCCGCCCGACTGCTTGACGAAGCCGTAGACCTGGCTGAGGCCGAGCCCCGTGCCCCGGCCGATTTCTTTGGTGGTGAAAAAGGGTTCGAAGATGCGCGTCAGAACGGGTGGCGCCATGCCGGTGCCGGTGTCGCTGACCGCAATCATCACATAATTGCCGGGCGTCACATCGCCACAAGCGGCGGCATAGCCGCTGTCCAAATGTGCGTTGCCGGTTTCGATCGTCAGCGTCCCGCCGTCCGCCATGGCATCGCGGGCATTCACCGCGAGGTTCAGCAGCGTGCTTTCGATCTGGTTGGGATCGGCCTCTACCAACCATAGATGCGGGCCGTTCACCGTTTTCAGCTGAATAAGTTCGCCAAGGGCGCGCTTCAGCAGATCGGAAAGCCCGTCCACCACCCGGTCGAGGTACAGCGGTTTGGGCGACAAGGGTTGCCGCCGGGAAAAGGCAAGCAGCCGCTGGGTGAGCGACGCCGCACGCTCCGCTCCCTGCCGCGCATTGGCGATCGCGCGGCTGATCTTGGCCGGGTCAGTGCCCTTTTCCAGATTGCGTTCGGCCAGTTCGATATTGCCGTTGATCACGGTCAGCAGATTGTTGAAGTCGTGCGCGATGCCGCCGGTGAGTTGTCCCACCGCCTCCATCTTCTGCGCCTGACGCAGTTGTTCCTCGACCGCCCGTTTTTCGGTGAGATCGCGCGTCACCTTTGCAAATCCGATCAGACGGCCCTGATCGTCATGAATGGCATCGACGATGATGCTGGCCCAGAATTCGGACCCGTCCTTGCGCACCCGCCAGCCTTCGGCCTCGAACCGCCCGGCGCTGGCCGCGACCTGAAGGGTGTGGGCTGGCATGCCCGCTTGCTGATCCGGATCAGTGTAGAAGCAGGAGAAGTGACGCCCGACGATTTCATGGGCCGTATAGCCCTTGATCCGTTCCGCCCCGGCATTCCAGTTAGTGATCGTGCCGTTCGCGTCCAGCATGCACATGGCGTAATCGGTCACGCCCTGAACCAGCAGGCCAAAGCGCCGTTCGCTTTGTTCGAGCTCGCGGAAGGCGGCGCGGATCTGTTCGGTGCGCTGGTCGATCCGCTGTTCCAGCGTGGCGTTCAATTGGCGCAATTCTCCTTCCGCCACCGTTCGCGCCGCGATTTCCCGCTGCGCCTTGTGGTGGAGGCGGGCATTGTCGATGGCGATCGACGCGTGCCCGGCGACCCCGGCCATGATCTTTTCATGTTCGGCGGTGAAGCGGCCGGGCAGATGATGACCGAAGAAGAGGCCGCCCTGCACTTCGCCGCTTTGCGAGATGACCGGCACCGCGAGATAGCTGGTGACGGGCAAATGACCCGGGGGCATGCCCTTGTGCGGGGCGTTATGACCATAACGGGCGTCCTGCCGAATATCATCGGATCGGACGATGCCCTCGCCTAAGAAAGTGGGCGCGAAAACGGCCGTGTTGCGCGGCATGGGAAAGTCGGCAAAGGCTTCCCTTGGAACGCCCGAAAGGCTGTAGAGCATGTAGCTCTCACCATGCTGGTCGATGAGATTATAGAAAAAGGCGCCGAATTCAGCGCCGGTCAGTTCCACGGCGGCGTCGGTGATCGTCTGAACGACTATGTCCAGATTCGGCTCGGCAGCCACGGCGGCGCCTATGCGATTGATGATCTCGAACGAGGTCTGCAACGACACGTTGCGCACGGCGGCCCCGACAAGCCGGGCAAGCTGGCCGAGCAAGTCGACCGAGAAATCGTCCGGCGCATTTGCGCGCGCCCAATAAGCCCCGATCGCCATCGGCTGCGATCCGGTTTCGACCGGCGTCATCACCATGCTGCGGACGAAAGTGGCCTCGTACAAATGGTGAGGGACGCGAGCGTCGGCGAAAATATCGGGGATGACCGCCGCCTCCCCATGCGCCATCACCCATCCGGAAACGCAGGCCGAACGTGGGAACCTTTGCCCCTTCCAGAGGGGTTCGACGGCATCTTCGGCGACGTATAGGCAGTCATCGCCCTCCGCCAGCACGACCGTGATGCCCTGCGCCCCTGCGATGGTACGCGCCGCCGTCCGCACGACTTCCACCACGTCCTCCAGCGAACGGGCGTTCGCCAGACGCTCCGCTGCCGCGAACAATGGCGTCCATCGGTGAGGAGCGTCTTGAGCAGGCAGCAACGTGTCCAACAAAGCAGCTTTCGGAAATTGGGACGCCCCAGCATAACGCTTTGTTTTTGAACCGCCAACCGCCCGAATTGCCGCAAGATGGTGAAAAGCTCTTAACCCTGATTGCATAAACGGGGGTTGATGAAGGTCAGGGCGGCGAGGCGGGCAATCGGTTATGATCACGCCGAGGCTGCACGATCGATTCGCGTCGTTCAGCAAAATGGCTGGGAGGCGGCATGGCGGACATGGATCGCCTGCGCCAGATGCCCGCCGAGGTTTTCGGTGATGAAGGGAAAGCGCATCCCGGACAGCCGCGTGCTCGTGCAGTTAGCCCATAGCTGTCCGGGATGACCTCATCGCCATTCAGGGAATGACAACGCTGTCTTTCTTTAGACATTTGCGATGATCGATCAAGTCCCTTTTTGCTGTCTTGAGCCGAAAATCCGGACGCGATCCCTGGCCCCTGCGCCTCAGCCTTGTGCTGGGCGGCATTTCCGTGCCAAGGCCGGAACAATGCGTCGGGGCTGTCACACAGGATTGGGCGAAATTCGCCGGGAGTTTCATGGCCAGCATCCATGACGTGGCGGCACTGGCGCGCGTTTCGATCAAGACGGTCTCGCGCGTGGTCAACAAGGCGCCCAATGTCAGCGAGGAGCTGCGGGACCGGGTGACCGCGGCGATAGCGGAGCTGGACTATCGCCCGAACCAGTCCGCGCGGAGGCTGGCTGGCGGACGGTCGTTCATGATCGCCTTCCTCTACAATAATCCGGTGGCAAGCTACATCAGCGGCATTCAGGCAGGCGCCGTCAACCGGTGCCGGGAACTGGGCTATCATCTGGTGGTCGAGCTGATCCCGTTGGCGGGTGAGGAGCGGTTCGACATATTGGAGGGGCTTGCGGCGGCGCTGCGTCCGGATGGCGTGTTCCTCGCGCCTCCCCTGTCCGACGATCCCGCCGTGCTGGAATGGCTGGCCCGCAAGAAGCTGCCCTGCGCCCGGATAGCGGGGCCGAATGGGGCGCAGAGCCTGAATATCGTGACGCCGGAATGGGCTGCGGGGCGGATGGTGGCCGATCATCTGCTTGGCCTTGGTCATCGCCGGATCGGCGTCATCACGCCGCCGTCCGGCCATGAGGCGGCGACGCATCGCGTGGACGGGTTTCGTGAGGGGCTGGCGGCAGCGGGGCTGACGGAGGAGCCTGAATTGTTCGTCGAGGGCGGGTTTGACTATCCGTCGGGGATCGCGGCGGGCGAGATGCTGTTGGGGTTGGCCGAGCCGCCGACCGCGATCTTTGCGACCAACGACGACATGGCTCTGGGCGTTCTGCAACTGGCGCGGCAGCGGGGCTTGAGGGTGCCGGATGATCTTTCGGTGGTCGGGTTCGACGATACGCCCGCCAGCGCGACAGCCTGGCCGCCGCTCACGACCGTGCGGCAACCGCTGGCGCAGATGGGCGCAGCCGTCATCGATGCACTGATCAACCGGCCCGCCCAGGCGCCGCAGTTCGATTTCGAGCTGGTGCGGCGCGAAAGTTCCGCGCCGCCGACTGCCTAGGGTGTGTGGGGATTCAGTTCAGGGCGAGGCGAAAATGGTGAATTTCGAGCACCGGCGCGCAGCGTACTTCAGTACGTGAGCACCGGAAGCGCAGAAAGTCGCCATTTGCAGCCCATCATGGGCTGAATCCCCACACACCCTAGCCTGCGTAGAGCGGCGTCGGCATGCCCTTCACACCGGCATCGACCTCAAACAGGCCGCCATCATAGTCGCTGTCGGGCAATCCAACGGCCGCCGAACTCACGAACATGCGATCGAGCGCGGGGCCTGCAAAACAGATGTTCGTCACCTGCTGCGCGGGCAAGGCGATGGCGCGATCGAGCTTACCGTCGGGCGTGAAGCGGCTGATGCGGCTGCCGCTCCAATGCGCGATCCAGAGATGTCCTTCGGCATCCACCGTCATGCCGTCGGGATAGCCGTCCGCGTCGCCGAACTGGATGAAGACTTCTCGCGCGGAAAGGCCGCCGCCTTCGGTGCGGGCGAAGCGGTAGACAGTGCGGCGCGCGCTGTCGGTGTGATATAGCCAGTTGCCGCAAGGAGAAAAGGCAGGGCCGTTGGGGACGCGATAGCCGCTGTCCATCTGCGTCCAGCGACCGTCCGGGTCCAGCCGGTAGAAGGCCCCGCTATCCTCCTTCTCCGCCATGTCCATCGTGCCGCACCAGATGCGCCCTTCGGCATCCGCCTTGCCATCGTTCATGCGGTTGCCGGGCAAATGCTGTTCAGGGTCACCGAACGGCTCGATCGTCAGCGGATCGAGGGAGAGCCGGGCAAAACCGCTCTTCAATCCGGCGATGAAACCGCCCTCCTGCCGCTCGGCGACCCAGCCGATCGGTTCCGGCATGACCCAGCGGTCTATGCGGCCATCCGCCAGCGACAGGCGATTGAGCGCGGGGGCGACGATGTCGGTCCAATAAACCGCATTGTCGCGCGCGGACCAAAGGGTGCCCTCGCCCAGCTGGTCGCGAATGTCGCGCTTGATGAGTTGCCATTGCGCCATGGGTCAGCGCTTTACCGAGAGGCGATAGATCATGACGTGGCGATAGGGCTTGCCGGGATCGACCCGAGCCGAAGGGAAATTTGGGTGATTTGGCGCGTCAGGAAAATTCTGTGGCTCAAGCGCGAAGCCGTCGCCCATGCGATAGAGATGACTGTTTTTACCAAGGAATGTCCCGTCGAGAAAATTGCCGGAATAGAATTGAAGTCCAGGCTCCGTGCTCAGCACTTCAAGCACGCGTCCTGACCCAAGGTCCTCAAGTCGCGCAGCCAGTTCCGGCGTCGCCGTCTGCCCCTTGTCCAACACCCAATTATGATCATAGCCGCGTCCGAAAGTGATTTGCTGATCGGCGCCGTCGCGCACGGCATCGTCCACGCGGCGAGGGACGCGGAAGTCGAACGGCGTTCCCGCGACCGGCCTGATCTCGCCGGTGGGAATGAGTCCGCATCGACGGGCGTGTAGGCTTTGGCGGGTATCGTCAGCAAATGACCAAGGGCGCCGCCCGGTGCCCCCTCGCCCGCCAGATTGAATATGGCATGGTTAGTGAGGTTGACGATCGTGGGCTTGCTCGCCTTCGCCTCGAAACTGATGGTCAGGCCGCCGCTTTCGTCCAGTGCGTAGCTGATGCGGGTGTCAAGCTGGCCGGGATAGCCCGCCTCCCCATTCGGGCTGCTGTAGGAGAGGACGACTTCGGGCCGTGGTTCGCGACGAACCGACACGACTTTCCAGACCTGCTTGTCGAACCCCTTGCCGCCGCCGTGGAGCGTATTGCCCTTGTCATTGAGGGGCAGCTGGTAGGTCTGACCGTCCAGAGTGAACCGGCCATGCCCGATGCGGTTGGCATAGCGGCCAACGGTCACCCCAAAATAATCGGGCCGAGCCAGATAGCCCGCCAGATCATCATAACCGAGCAGCACGTCGGCCTGCTTGCCGTCCCGATCCGGCCCCGTCAGCGATTGCAAAGTCGCGCCATAGGTAAGAATGCGGGCCGAAACGCCGTGGTCGTTGGAAAGCGTGATGGCTTCGACCGCCGTGCCGTCTGGAAGCTGTCCTGCGGGGGCGCGGCTGGCTTCACCCGCCCATGCTGACGTGCTTGCCATCAGACACGCAAAATAATAGGACGACGATGTTCGAAAAGCGTGGCTGATCCAGCTCCTCTGCATACGATCCCCTTACCGCCGGAGTATATTGACGCCCGACCGGCAGCTATATACTCGGACAAATTGAAGCAGCACAAGCCTGTTGGCGCCTGTTGGAGAAGATGAATGCCTGCACCTCCCTCATCATCAGCCACTCTGACGGCGGGCGACCACCCCGCCACCCGGTACGGGCCTGCCCTGACGCTGCTGGCCAGCCTGTTCTTCATGTGGGGCTTTATCACCGTCATCAACAACACGTTGCTGCCGCATCTGCGCAGCGTGTTCGAACTGAACTATACCCAGACAACGTTGATCGAGTCCGTCTGGTTCATCGCCTACTTCGTGGCATCCATCCCCTCGGCCAAGCTGATCGAACGCGTCGGCTATCAAAAGGCGCTGGTGATCGGGCTGCTGATCATGGCGGCGGGAGCATTGGGCATGATGCTGGCGGCCAGCCTGCCATCCTATGGCGTCACCTTGGCCATGTTGTTCATCATCGCCAGCGGCATCACGCTGTTGCAGGTTGCGGCCAATCCCTATGTGGCGGTCGTCGGCAAGCCGGAGACAGCGTCGTCACGCCTCAATCTGGTGCAGGCGATGAACTCGGCTGGTACGATGCTCGCTCCGCTGTTCGGCGCCTATCTGATCCTTGGCCGATCAAAGGGCGGCACGGCGAGCGCGGACGTCGTCCTGACCCAAGCGGAACGGTTGGCCGATGCGCAATCGGTGATCCTGCCCTACGGCCTGGTTGCCGCGGTCCTGCTGGTGCTGGCGATCGTGATCGCTCGCTTTCCCCTGCCCGCCATGGGTTCGTCCACCTCGCGTCTGGCGAAGGAGGACCGCAAGAACCACTCGCTCTGGGCGCATCGCAACCTGGTCTTCGGCGTCCCCGCCATCTTCATTTACCTGATCGCGGAGATCGGCGTCGCCAACCTCTTCGTGAATTTTGTCAGCCAGCCTGACATCGCCAACCTGACCCATGAGCAGGCAGGCCGCTATCTGAGCTTCCTGTGGGGCGGCATGATGGTCGGCCGTTTCGTGGGATCGGCGATCATGCAGAAGGTGGACGCGGGCAAGGTGCTGGCGGCCTTCGCGACCGGATCGTTCATCGTGATGCTTGTCGCGGTCTTCAGCCACGGGCCGGTCGCCATGTGGGCGCTGATTCTGGTGGGCCTGGGCCATTCGATCATGTTCCCGACCATCTTCACCCTGGGCATTCGTGGCCTGGGGCCGCTGACCGAGGAAGGATCGGGACTGCTGATCATGGCGATCGCTGGCGGGTCGCTGGTGGTGGTGCAGGGATGGCTGGCCGACAATTATGGCTTGCAAAACAGCTTCCTGCTGACGGCCGTCTGCGAACTCTACATCCTCTTCTATGCCCTTTGGGGTTCAAGGCCCACGCACGCGCTGCCTGATCAGCATCTGGAATGATGCGCGCATAGCGGTATCAAGCGAAGGCCGGGGTGCAAGTAGCGCCCCGGCCTTCTGCATATCTGGCTATTCAGCGGCGAGTGGATAGGCGGCGCGTGGCGCTTCGCTGGCCAGCGCGTCGATCAGGGATCTGATGGCCGTCTGAACCCTTGGCAGGCCGGGACCGGGATTGTCCAGGGCGGCATCCAGATAGAGGCTGCGGTCAACCTCCACCTGCAAGGCGTAGAAGTCATGGGCCGGATGCCCGTGGCGTTCGATCATATGGTCGCCCGCATAGGGATGATTCTGCGCCACTGTCAGCCCATGCCCCTCCAGCACATCGGCCGCCAGCGTCATGAGCCGCGCCGACGCAGCCCGGCCGAAGCGATCCCCCAGCACCACGCTGGGCGCAGGCTGTCCGGCAGCAGCAGCGGGAAGCGGCGGCATCGAATGAAGATCGATCAGCACGGCGTGGCCATGGACTTCCCGAGCCGCCCGCAGCATCCGCGTCAATGCCTCATGATAGGGCCGATGGATCGTGTCGATCCGCCGACGGACTTCGTCCCACCCGATGGGCCGCTGCCACAGTTCATAGGCGCCCGGCAGGCGCCGGGGTAGAAGGCCAAGGCCACCACGCAGCTTCGCGCTGCTTTGAAGGGGGACGTCGCGGGGCAGGCCCGTCACCATCGCGGGATCGATTTCCCGCTCATGACGATTGAGGTCGATCATCGCGCGGGGCGCGCGCGCCACCAGCACATGATAGCCGCGTTCGATCAACGGATGGGCCAGCAGGTCCGCCCAGCGATCCTCCAGCCGTCGCAATATGTCCGGTGCGACTCTGGCGGTGCCCAGCAGAGCCGGGGCATATTCGCGCCCGGCATGGGGCACCGAAATAACCACCGGAGCGATCGGGCGGTCCGGTCCGTAAAGATCATGAGAGGCTGTGGATTCGGCCGGAGCGCGCGGTGCGGGATAGCTCAAATCATCTCCTTCCACAGGGCGCGGCAAAAATGGTTACCCGGCTGGATATATATGCTGGTTGTCGCATATAATGGCATACAGCGCCACCCGCGAGGGGTGCCGCACGAGATCGGCCGACACCGGCCAGAGACGAGATTGATCCAAGCGATGGTTCGAATTTTGCTGGCCGAGGATGATGACAGCATGCGCGTCTACCTCGCCCGCGCGCTGGAGCGGTCGGGATATGAGGTGGTGGCGGTCGCCACCGGCGCGCAGGCCGTGCCGCATATCGACGACGATCATTTCGACCTGTTGCTGACCGACATCGTCATGCCCGAGATGGATGGCATCGAGCTGGCCCAGCATGCGGCCACGGTCGCGCCCGATATGCGGATCATGTTCATCACGGGCTTTGCCGCCGTGACGTTGAAGGCTGGAAAAGCGGTGCCGCAGGCGAAGGTGCTGTCCAAGCCGTTCCATCTGCGAGACCTGGTGCTGGAGATCGACCGGCTTTTCGGCAGCACCAGCATGAGCGAACTGAACTAAAAGCCGCTTAACCGGGGACGACCTCTTCCATGTCGGGGGTCGGAGGCAGTGGCTTGCCCGCCATGGCAGCCGAGAATCGATCGCGGTCGAGCCCCCTCTCCCACGCCGACACGACCACCGTCGCGACCGCATTGCCGATGAAGTTGGTGAGGCTGCGGCATTCGCTCATGAAACGGTCGACGCCGAGGATCAGGGTCATGCCCGCGACCGGCACGGACGGGACGATCGAGAGCGTGGCGGCGAGCGTGATGAAACCCGCGCCCGTGACGCCCGCCGCGCCCTTGCTGGACAGCATGGCGACGAGTAGCAGCAGGATCTGGTCGCCGATGCTCAAATGGACGTTGGTCGCTTGCGCTATGAACAGCGCCGCCAGCGTCATATAGATGTTCGTGCCGTCGAGGTTGAAGCTGTACCCCGTCGGCACCACCAGCCCGACGACGGACTTGCGGCACCCTGCCCGCTCCATTTTCTCGATGAGACTGGGCAGCGCAGCTTCCGATGAAGATGTGCCGAGGACGAGCAGCAGTTCCGCTTTCAGGTAGCGGATGAGATGCAGGATGTTGAAGCCGATCAGCTTGGCGACGAGGCCCAGCACGACCAGCACGAACAACAAGGATGTGAGGTAGAAGGTCGCGACCAATTCCACGAGGTTCGCCAGCGTCCCCACGCCATATTTGCCGATGGTGAAGGCCATGGCGCCGAGCGCGCCGACAGGGGCTGCCTTCATCAGGATCGACACGAGCTTGAAAATGGCGTGGCTGGCGGATTCCAGGACCTGCATGACCGGGTCAGCCTTGTCACCGATCAGGGTCAGGGCGATGCCGAACAATATGGCCACGAACAGCACCTGAAGGATATTGTGGCCATCCGCGACGGCCGAGATCAGCGTGGCGGGGATGATATCCATCAGGAAGCCGATGAGCGACCGGTCATGCGCCTGCTGCTGATATTCCGCGACCTTGCCCGCGTCGAGCGTCGCCGGATCGATGTTCAGCCCCGCGCCCGGATGCACGACATTGGCGACGATCAGCCCGACGATCAGCGCAAGGGTCGAAAAGGTGAGGAAGTAAGCGAACGCCTTTGCCGCCACCCGCCCGATCGCGCCCAATTCCTTCATGCCCGCGATGCCGGTCACGATGGTGAGGAAGATGACCGGCGCGATGATCATCTTCACCAGCTTGATGAAGGCGTCGCCGAGCGGCTGGAGCGCAACGCCCGTTTGCGGGAAGAAATGGCCGATCAGGACCCCGATCGCGATGGCGGCGAGCACCTGTACGTAAAGCTGCCGGTAAAAGGGCAGTGGCATCGTCGCTCCGCCCGCTGCGTTGTGGATGTCCTTCATACGCGCCCGGCCGCCCCCTGTTTTCCCCGCACAATATGGGCTGCGCTCCCTCTGTCCAGAGAATTAGCTTTTAAGCGAATTTCGCGCTTGCACACCCCACCACCCCCCGCTATTGGCGCAACTCCCGTGGGCGTGTAGCTCAGTGGTAGAGCACTGTGTTGACATCGCAGGGGTCGCAAGTTCAATCCTTGCCACGCCCACCATCGAAAACCCCGTCAAATCAACGGTTTGGCGGGGTTTTTGTTTGCCCGGAGGAGGCGTCCAGCCCTGTCATGCCCACGACTTTTCTGGGCAAATTCTGGGCAAATTGCACCCTGTTTGGGCAAATTTTGGGCACGGAAATGCCGGGCGAACCCAGCCAAATCCCGATTCGTTCGTGCATCGCAGACCCGCTTGCGCAGAGCCTCATGATGCCTCTTCGACAATCGACGGAAGGCTCGTTTCGAGAGTTGCGCATGACAGGCACATTGCGACAACGAAACGGTTCTGTGTTGCCGCAAAGCAGGCAATCTCACCTGCAGGCAAAAGACGAAACGCTGCCTTCGGCGCCCATAGAGCCCGCGCTCCCCCAAAACACGCACAAGCCCCTTCAAGGTCTCCTAGCACTCTTTCTTAGCGCAGCATGGCGACGCCAAGCGTGCACCGGAATGTGCCGGACCTTCACAAAACATGGCGTGCCCCACCTTCAGGAATGAAGATAAATCCGTGGGTCGGAGGCGCGAAATCACATGCGACTGGAAAAGATCACATGCTTTCAATCCGTACCCGTGGGAAGAAAGGCATCTACTATATTCGAGGTTCGGTCTCGCTTGGCGACAAGCATATCGAGGTCCAAGAGTTCAGCCTGAGAACGACCGATCGTGATGCGGCGGCCCATCTAATGGCGGAACATGAAACGAAGCTGCGCCACCAGCTCATGTTCGGTCCCGCTGCGCTCGTCGCTCAAGGAACCATCGCCGACGCCTTCGATAGCTATCTGTCAAAGGCCAAGCCTCCTTGCGCATCCGACATCCTGCGCATCGGCAAACTGAATGGCATCATCGGCGACTTCAGCCTGCGCGAACCCAAGCAGGCGTGGGAGCATTTTCGCCGAGCTTACCTGACCGGCCATGACCCGGGTGGTCAGGACCGCTATCGCTCGGTGTTCCAGGCAGCGATCAATGTCCATCACGATCTGCATGACCTTCCACCGCTCCGGATCAAGGCGATCCCGTTCAACAATGAGCGGGTGCGCTTCCTTAGCAAGGAGGACCGCGATCGGCTGATCGCCGCCTATTCCCCTCACATCCAGCCAATCATCACCTTGCTGGCTTTTCAGGGTCCGCGGATCCAGACGGCATTGCAGATTCCATGGGGCGTGGATGGGGTCGATATGAAAGAGAGATCCATCCGGCTTAACCACAGCAAGAACGCTGTCATCAAATCGGTGCCGATGCATTCCCGCGTGTTCGATGTGCTCTGCCCGATCTGGGAAAAACGAGGACAGCCAACAAATGGCCATGTCTTCCTCAACCGGTTTGGCAAACCCTATTCGGACACGCGCAAGGCGAAGATCCCCGGCGGCAACCCGATCAGGAACCAGCATGCGACCGCCTGCACGCGCGCCGGGATCGAGGATTTCACCGTCCATGACTGGCGCCATCACTGGGCATCCCACTGCGTGATGGCCGGGATAGACCTCATCACCATCATGAACATGGGCGGCTGGAAGTCACTGCGGATGGTCCAGCGCTATTCCAGCGTCAGCGTGGATCATATGCGCGAGTCCATCAATAAGCTGAGATGAAGCGTGCCGCCACGACCGAAACGGGTTTGAGGCGTCGCGCAGTCATGCTCCCGAAGGGATGGCGGCATGGGGAAGGCAGGGTCGAGGGGTTCGAATCCCTCGACCGCTCCAATTTTCCGTAAAATTAGGAAGCATGGCAACGAAATGATATTCTGGCGCAAAGCCAGCGACCCACATCGCTCACACAAGCAGCGCCAACAATATCGACGCTCCACTCAGCCCAGGCAGACAATCCAGGGCGCTATGTCGTCCGCAAAATCCTCCTCGCTGATCGAGCCATCGATCAGTCCTTCGACCATCCGACCCGCAAGCGTGTCATCATTCATTGTGATTATGAAGCCGTTGAGTTCGAGGAAGAGGCCCATGCCCGCGAAGGCCGTGCGTTTGTTGCCGTCATTGAAGCCATGGTTCTTCGCTATCGCGTAGCAAAGCCGCACGGCGAGTGTCAGCAGATCATCGACATCGTCATAATGGAAGAGATTGCGAGGATTGCTCATGGCGCTTTCGACGAGGTTCCGGTCTTTGACCCCCGGGACGCCGCCAAAGCGTTCGATTTGAATGTCATGAATCTTTAGAAGGCGCTCGTAGGAGAGCCACAAGGGCTCAACGGGCAAGGTATTCGAGAGTCTTCTTGTAGCGGTCGCTTAAATCACGAACCGCCTGCTCGAACTCGGCGTCGGTCACTTCGCGAGGTCGCGCCTTCAGCGGAGCGCGACGCGTCTTTTGTACTGATTGCATATCGAGCTCCCTTCTTTTTGCTCGCGTTCTATCGCTAGAATAGGGGTATACCGACGCGGCGGTCAACAAACAGTTTAGAAAACCGACTGATACCATTCCGACCGTGCCCCAAGAGGCTTTATGCTGCCGCATGCACCGACTGCTCGAACAACCTAATTTTAGAACGTGTCCGAGCATCTTCCGGGATGCTTCGCTAACCCGCGATAGCCCTAAAATTTTGCGCCGAGTTCGACGCCGTAGGTCCGGCCTCGATCATAAGCGGTAACGAGTTGAAGGACAGATACGCCAATAAGGGTTGAAGCGCTTGTTGAAGATGTTCTGACCGAACGCCGACAAGCTCACCTTGCCTCCACCGACTGGAACATCCATCAATCCCAACCGGGCGTCCACGACCGTCCGGGCGGGCACGCCGTCATATTTCTGCCTCTTCACGAACGGTTTTACATAGATCGGTGGGATCAACCGAACCTCATGACCTTCTGCGCCCGCAAACCGGCCCCAGAAGTGGCTCGTCGCGCAAGCCTCCATCGCGACGATGCAGCGAGGCTGACCCTTGAGCAAAGCCTCCAGTTTGGACCGAGAGACCGTCCGATTATATAGAACCGACCCTGCTTGATCGGTCGCGCAGACCTGGAAGCTCCGCTTTGCCAGATCGATCGCCAGCATGTGTGCGTCCGACATATGCTCCTCCTTCGCGCGCCACCATGGCGCTAGTCAGCATCATACGATGCCGGGCGAAGGGAGGCATCCACCGCATCAGTTCAGTAGACAGAACAGGACCGTTGATGGTGACATTCGCGCACCCGGGACGAAAGATTTGGCACCGTCACCAGGATCAGGGATATGCCAGTGTAATGCCGAACCAGCTATCGCTGGTATCTTATTCGGAATGCGCCACATGGATCACAAAAAAATCACCGTGAATGGCCGCAGCATATCGGTCGAAGCGGACGAAGAGACCCCCTTGCGGGAACAACTTGCGTTGCGAGGTACCAAATTTGGATGCGGCCTGGGTCAGTGCGGCGCATGTACGGTGCTGGTCGATGGCAGCCCTAGCCGCTCATGCGTAACGCCGACAGCCTCCGTCGGGGACGCGAGCATAGTCGCGATCGAGGGCGCGGCTGCGGACGCCGTGGGGCAGCGAGTACAGTCGCCATGGGAAAAGCTGGCCGTCGTACAATGCGGATATTGTCAGAGCGGCCAGATCATGGCTGCCATCGCGCTGCTGAAATTCACGCCCCGGCCGACGGACGCCGATATCGACGCAGCGATGACCAATCTATGCCGTTGCGGCACCTATCCGCGTATCCGGGCGGCGATCCATCTTGCAGCGAAGACCGATGATCATGGATGAGGCATCCCGCCCCGCTTTTGGCCGACGGGACTTTCTCGGCGTGAGTATAATGGCCGGGGCCGCCCTGGTGATTCCGGTGCGACTGTTGGCGAAGGTTCCTGCGCCTCCGGGAGAAACCGGATTCGCGCCCAATGCGTGGGTCTCGATCCTCGCCGACGGATCGGTCGAGATCACCATGACCCATATTGAAATGGGCCAGGGTGCCCAGATCTAGGTCGGCCGCCCGTCCCCCCCTTCCACATGAGAGCAGGATGTGCAGTTCACACAGCGACGCTGTCGACTTGGCTGATGAGCCGCAAAAAGGATACCTCGTCTTCGTCGTGGGGCGTTCCATCCGGATCGAAAATGTCGTGAAACCATCGGTCCTTGAGACCTTCAAGATTGGGGTTTTCCCATTTGTCCCATGGCAAGTGCGTCTGCGTCTTGCCCCGGACGAGACCCCAGCAGAATGTCCCGACCTCATGTTCCTTGGCCACGGGCAGTATTGTTTGAAACGTGCTGCCTGCGGGTCGCGCCATATATTCGGTGCATAGCAGAGGTCTTCCCATCGCCTTCAACCATTTCACGCGCTGCGCAAAATCGTCAGCGATGCCGTAATTATGGAAGGAGATCACATCCGAACTCCCCGTTTGGGCGCGCTGGATAGGGCTGAGCAGATCGGGCGCGGACCAGTCGCCAAGCCAGATGCCGCTAGTGAGCGGTTGGACAGGTTTCATCTCGCGCGACCACGCGAATGCGGCCAACAGCAAGGGCACCACCAGATCGGCCTTCGCCTTGAGCGCCGCCGGATCGCACAGGGCAACTTCGGGACCATTGTCCGGCTCATTCCAGATGTCCCAGGCAATGACGCGGGGGTCGTGAGCAAAACGGCCGACAACGCCCCGGACATAATCTTCGAGCCGGTGATGTTCGTCTATATTTTGGAGCGCGGTGATTCCGGGCGACTGGACCCAACCACTGTTGTGCACGCCTTCGCGTGGATGGGGCTGAGGCCCAAGCTCAGGTTCAGGGTGCCAGCAAGAATCGAAAAGCACCAGCATGGTGCGAATCCCGTGCCGATCCGCGACTGCGAGAAAGGCGTCGATCCGCTTCAGGAAACCCTGAGGATCCTCAATCCAAAGGAGATCGTGAAGATAGACGCGAACCGCATTCATGCCCACCGATGCGGCGAGGGCCAATTCCCGATCGATCATGGGCAGATCGAAGGTGCCCGCCTGCCACATCTCCAGCTGATTGATCGCATTGGACGGAGTGAAATTACACCCGACCAACCAAGGCTGAGCCTTGAACCACGCATGCGCCGCTTCCGGCGACCAACGTTCTACCGTATCCGACCCGCTCACCTTCTCGTCCTTTCCCCGACCCGCCGCGGTCCCTTAAGGATGAGATTAATATAGAGCAAGCCAGTTAACATGATGTGACCGACGTATTCATTGGTGATCCATCCATGATCCCAATATTCATTACGCAATCATTCTCTTTCGACTTCGCAACAACTACGAAAATATGCGGATCATATGGATTGTTTTGAACAGGAAATAAGATGGGATCTGTATAACCGATTGCCGATCACGAAATAACGAAATCCAATTGCCGGTGGTGATGCGACGCGAAATGATCCAGAGCACACTCCAGCGCAGGCAAGTCCGCTCCACGGCTGCTCGCCAACGCGCCATTTCTCGGCCGCTCGGCCCGCCAGCGGAAGGAGGCATGGGGAATGCCGTGCACAAGGTCGAAATCATATCCACAACTGTCCGCGACACGCCGTGCAAAATCGGCCCAGCAAAGGGGTTCCCCGTTGGTGAGATGCCAGCAGCCGCTTTCCCCATCGATCAACAGGTCAAGTACCGTCGACACCAAATGCGGCACGTAAGTGGGGGTAATAAGCAGGTCGTCCGCTGCCTGAAACACCTCGCCCCGCGCAAGCGACCTCACGACTGCTGCGGCGAAATTGAAGCTGTCGTCCGGGGAGAAAAAGGCCGCCGTGCGGATCACCAGATGCTGGCCCGACAAATGTGCAAGTCCCGCCTCCATCTGCGCCTTGCTATGGCCGTAGCTATTACGGGGGGATGGATCATCTGTTTCGACATAGGGTGATTCCTTACCGCCATCGAACACCAGATCGCTGGAGAAGGAAACGGACGGCAACCCTCGATGCTCGCACGCCTGTGCCAAGGCGATCGCACCATGGGCATTTGCCATCAGGCAGTCATCCTGCTGGCCCTCGGCTTCATCGACCCGGACCCAACCCGCGGCGTTAATCACCGCCCACGGGCGAACACGATCGATGGCGGCATCGATGCTGGTCCGATCGGCAAGGTCGAGGTCGCCACGCGACGTGAGCACAAAGGGAATATTGCGCAGCGTGCAGGCGCGCCCCATTGCCTGACCCAGCGTGCCTGTCGCGCCACATATGAGCAGCGGTCGAGCCGGGAAGCGCAAGCGTGCCCCTGCCAGATGCTCGGCCATGGGCGCAGGACGCGCGACCGTCGGGTGCGCCATCCTGACCGGGCGTTGCCACCATCCGGCACCAGCCGCCAGAGGCGGACGCACGCCATGGCCCGCCAACGCCTTCAGCAGAGACGCGAGTGCGGTCGGCCTTGGATGGCCGCTGCTAACATCCCATGCACCCGGCTCGTAAAAACCCGGCCGTGTCAGCAACGTATTCCACCCCTTGCTTCCCAGCAGCGACCAAATCGTCACGGCTTCGACACGAACGCCCTCCCCGTCCAGGCGCAGCGCCGTGTCCCACGCCTGTGCCGCCCAGCGCAACTGCTCCTCCCGGGTTGAACCATTATGCACCTCCGTCAGCGCGAGCGGCACGCCGTACCGCTCCCACGCCTCGCGCATCGCCCCTTCCATACCCTGTGGTGAGGGCGCAAGCACCCGGACTGCCTCGACATCAGCGTAAACCTGCTGTTCGCTCCCGCCGTGATTATGCCGTGGATAACGATGTAGTCGGTGATCGAGGAAGCGGTCGCTCGTCAGATAATGGTTGATGCCGATCACATCAGGTGGACAGGGATCATCCGCTATCGCAAGCAACCGACTTTCAAAACCAAAGCCGCACAACCGGTCCCAAAAAGGATGGTCGCGCGTCATCCGCCCGCAGAGAAGGTCCCATCCAGCCCATCGGCGCAGATTGTCGAACCCTGCCTGCGTCCGCAGCGAGGCGGTCGCATAGGTCCGGCCCAGATCGTCGGTCTGGATCAACCGGGCGACGGGATTGACGCGCCGAATAGCCCGCATCGAAAGGCGGGTCGCATCGATCTGGTTCAGCAGGGCCAGCCAGAATGCCTGTTCAGACCGCTGGTGGGGGTACCAGTGGCCGTAAAGCGCTGAAAAACGCGCCGTGGTCAGCGGTTCGTTGACGGGGGTCCAATCGGTGATCCAGGGGTAGCGTTCTGCCGCACCCCGGGCGTGGCGGGCCAGTCCATCGGCAAAACCCTCGTCCAGTAGACTGGTGTAACGTGGGCCGCTGCCATGATGGATGAGGCCGGCAATGACCGCAATGTCCAGTTGGCGCAGGCGGCCAAGCCGCTCGTCCGTCCAGCGCCAGTCGCATTGTTCAGGGCTGTCGGGACTAACCCTTTCCCATAAAACGGGATAGCGGATCGCACGGATACCCGACAGCGCAATCTTGTCGAGGTCCTCGATCCGGTCATGGTGCCCGCTGGCGCAGATTTGATCGCCATAGCGGTCTTGCACACGGTTTACCGTGCACTCCAGACCGCCCCAAAGCTGCGGGCGCGTTGGCATCCTGTATCCTTTCTCGCTTGTCAGAAGCTCAACGTTGCTCAAGGGGATTATTTCGCAAGCAGAATCCTATGCAAGTCCAAGGCATATAATTGCGACATGACGCCAACCTGTATCAGCTGACGCACCGGAACAAGTGCCAGCAACCGACAGTTTGCAAACCGTTCGTCCCCGAGAAAGGTTTCCGCACATGGTCCAGGTCCGTTCGTCCGACATTTCGCAACCTGGATTAAACTCCAACGCCGTCGCCCATACGCTCATCTGCTTTAGTCATCTTCGCTGGAACTTTGTGTTTCAAAGACCCCAGCATTTGATGAGCCGCTTCGCCAAACAGGGCCGGGTCATCTTTTGGGAAGAGCCATGCTTCTCCGCAGAGATTAAAACAGCTGACCTGAGGTTCGAGACATGCGCTTTCACAGGTGTCAGTGTGGTGACACCGCAGTTGCCCGAGAGCGCGCGCGGGCAAGATTGTGAGATACTCAAACAGTTGCTCGACCTCTATTTGGCGGGCGAGAGCGGCCCCTATATCCGCTGGTATTACACGCCCATGATGCTGCCCTTTTCGGAGCATATCGCGGCCGATTGCATCGTATACGACTGCATGGACGAGCTTGCCAATTTCAGGGGCGCCCCGCCCGAACTGCTGCCGCTCGAGCAGCGGCTTCTATCGTGCGCCGATCTGGTGTTCACTGGCGGATATAGCCTCTACGAGGCGAAGAAGGACAAGCACGCCCATGTCGTCCCCTTTCCCTCAAGCGTGGATCTCCACCATTTCGCTGCGGCACGTTCTGCTGCGAAGACCAAGGGAGATCCGGCCAGCCGCCCCTGCCTTGGCTTTTACGGCGTTGTTGACGAGCGGATGGATCTCGACCTGCTCGCCCGGCTGGCCGACGCGCGGCCCGGCTGGGACATGGAGATCATCGGCCCGGTCGTAAAGATCAGCAGCGACGATCTGCCCAGACGACCCAATCTCCATTTTCTGGGCGGGCGGTCTTACGAAGACCTGCCCACCTGCATCGCGGGATGGGATGTGGCGCTAATGCCCTTCGCCCTCAATGATGCGACACGGTTCATCAGCCCCACCAAGACCCCCGAATATCTGGCGGCGGGGAAGCCCGTCGTTTCGACCCCTATTACCGACGTCGTGCGGCATTATGGCGAGATGGAAGCCGTGTGGATCGCGGACGGCGCCGAAGCCTTCGTCACTGCCTGCGAAGAAGCACTGGCGCTGCCGCGTCCAGGCGGCCACTGGCTGTCGCAGGCGGACCAGTTGCTGGCGGGCATGTCCTGGGACAAGAGCTTTCAGCAGATGAACACGTTGATTGCCGACGCGGTGTCGCAGAGCGTCCATGCCCATCCGATCGTATCGCCAACTAGCTGGAACAGCGACCGGCCCCGGCATTATGACGTGATGGTGGTCGGCGCGGGCTTTGCTGGCGCGGTCATGGCCGAGCGGCTGGCGGCCGAGGGCGGCAAGAAAGTGCTGGTGGTCGATCGACGCCACCATGTCGGGGGCAACGCCTATGATGAACTCGACGAAGCGGGGGTGCTGATCCACCGTTACGGTCCGCATATCTTCCACACCAATTCAGCGGAGATTTTCACCTACCTCTCGCGCTTTACCAAATGGCGGCCTTATGAGCATAGGGTGCTTGCGGCGGTCGACGATATGCTGGTGCCAATGCCGATAAACCGGACGACGCTCAACTTGCTCTATGGGTTGAGCCTTCAAACCGAAGAGGACGCCGCGGCCTTCCTCGCCGCGCAGGCCGAGCCGGTGGCAATCGTGCGCACATCGGAAGACGTCGTGGTCTCCGCCGTGGGTCGAGAATTGTATGAAAAATTCTTCCAGGGCTATACGCGCAAGCAATGGGGTCTTGACCCATCCGAACTCGACAAGGCTGTAACATCACGGGTGCCAACGCGCACCAATGTCGATGATCGCTACTTTACAGACAAATTCCAGGCGATGCCGTTGGAAGGCTATACGCGTATGTTTGAGCGGATGCTCGATCATCCCAACATCGAGGTGCTCCTGGGGGTCGACTATTGCGAGGCTGGCGATGCCTATCCGCACGATCACCTGGTGTTCACCGGCCCGATCGACGAATATTTCGGCTATCGCTTCGGCAAATTGCCTTATCGGTCGCTGCGGTTCCAGCATGAACAGCACAGCGTCGAACAGTTCCAGCCGGTCGCCGTGGTCAACTATCCCTCACCCGATGTGCCCTATACACGCATTACCGAATATAAGCATCTGACCGGCCAGCAGGTGAATTCCACCAGCATCACCTATGAGTTTCCGACAGCAGAAGGCGATCCCTATTACCCGATCCCAAGGCCTGAAAACCAAGCCCTCTTCAAGCGTTATGAAGCGCTTTCCATGGTCCAGACGAACGTGACCTTCGTGGGTCGGCTGGCGACCTATCGCTATTATAATATGGATCAGGTGGTCGGCCAGGCCTTGGCAACGTATCGGCGCATGTCGCAGCGCAAGGCTCGCGCCTCTGTGGCCCCGACGAACGTGACCCACGCTTCTTCGGGAGTCCCATAAAGCGCGCCTGCCATCATCGCCGCGCTGGATATATCCGGCCGTCCGCGCCCGTATCGGGCGTAAACAGGAACCTCGCTTCGTCGAGTTAAGAAAGCTCACCAGGATGATCCTCGGAACCTTTGTCCCGACGGCGAACCGGCACAGCAACTTTGGCACGTGCGCCAAGTGATTATAAGTACTTAAAAAATCCTGACGCCCGCCGACTCAACAGGGGAGCGTCGATCAATCACGGATCCGAAGGCGTCGGCCCTACGTTGTCGCATCACATGTTCGAGCGGGAGAAGGCTCATCGCCACTTTCATGTTCGCCACGGGCGTCGAGAACAGCGTGCCTACGATCGACAACGGCAGAACGCGGGTCGATGAAATGGAAAGTTGCGGCCATTATGCCCGCTGGCGAGAGGATTTCGCACTCGTTCAAGAGATGGGCATCTCCTATCTGCGTTATGGTCCGCCCGTCCACAAGACCTGGCTGGGTCCAGGACATTATGACTGGGAATTTGCGGACCAGAGCTTTTCGGAACTGAAGCGCCTCAATCTCGTCCCCATCGTCGATCTTTGTCATTTTGGAGTCTCTGACTGGATCGGAAATTTCCAGAATCCTGACTTCCCCGAGCAGTTCGGCATCTATGCCCGCGCCTTTGCGGAGCGCTTCCCTTGGGTACAACTATATACGCCGGTCAACGAGATGTTCATCTGCGCCACTTTCTCGGCGCGTTATGGCTGGTGGAACGAGCAGCTCGCCAGTGATCAGGCATTCGTCAATGCACTGAAAAATATTGTTCGCGCCAACGTTCTGGCCATGCGTCGAATATTGGAAGTGCGGCCCGACGCCATCTTCATCCAAAGTGAATCTTCCGAATATTATCATGCCGAAGCTCCGGGTGCGATCCGGGGTGCCGAGCTGATGAATTCGCAGCGCTTTCTCTCGCTGGACCTCAACTACGGGCGTCGCGTCGATTCCGAGATGTACGAATATCTCATGGATAACGGGATGACGCGCGAGGAATATCATTTCTTCCTCGACAATCGCTTGAAACAGCACTGCATCATGGGGAATGACTATTACATCACCAACGAGCATCGCGTCGCGCTGGACGGAATGACCCGGCCTTCTGGCGAAATTTTTGGCTACAGCGAGATCACCCGCCAATACCATCAGCGTTACCGCTTGCCGGTGATGCACACGGAAACCAACCTGTCACAAGGTCCGCTGGGCACCGAAGCGGTCGATTGGCTCTGGAAGCAATGGGCCAACGTCCTCCGGGTGCGAAATGATGGCGTACCTATCGTCGGTTTCACCTGGTATTCCTTGACGGATCAAGTCGATTGGGACAGCGCGCTGCGCGTCAAGAACGGGAACGTCAATCCGCTCGGCCTCTATGATCTCGACCGCAAGATCCGTCCGGTGGGCGAAGCCTATAAGCGCTTGATCCAGCAATGGCGCGACGTCCTTCCGACCCAAAGCCTGTGCCTTACGGTGCCGGTCGTGCTGCCGAGCGACGTCAATCGTGGCTTCGCCACGGAGCAGCGGGAGCGGGCAAAGCGGATGATCAAGGCACCCGCGACAGGCCCGGCTGTGCAGGAGGAAGCATGATGAAGCAGCGCTTCGAGGATAAGGTGGCGATCGTCACAGGCGCGGCGGGCGGGATCGGCGCTGCGATCGCCGCAAGACTGTATGCGGAGGGGGCGGCTGTCCTCATTGCCGATCTCAAGCAAGACCAAGCCCAGGCGGCTGCGGCCGGCCTTGGAGCCAAGGCGATGGGCTTTGGCTGCGACGTCGGATCAGAGGAACAGGTCGAAGCCTGCGTGAAGGCGGCAATGGACCATTTCGGCAGGGTGGACATTATCGTCAACAATGCCGGTCTCATGTCGTTCAAGATGCTCGCCCAGTGGTCAGGCGATGACTGGCTGGACATATTGCGGGTGGATCTGTTGGGCGCCGCATTCTTTACGAAGCAGGGATTTCTCTGCTTTGGCGCCAAAGGGGGTGTAATCGTTAACATCGCCAGCGTCCATGCTATGGAAACCAGTGCGAACGTAGCACCCTATGCCGCGGCCAAGGCGGGCATGCTCTCGCTGACCCGCAGCACTGCCATTGAGGGACGCGATACAAAGATTCGCGCGAACGCTGTCTTGCCCGGTGCGATAGACACGCCGATGCTATGGAATAATCCCAATGTGCAATCGGGCGCCGAGACGATCGTTAACCGTGACGTGGGAACCCCAGAAGATATCGCTGCGGCCGTGGCATTTCTCGCTAGCGATGACGCAACATTCATCACGGGGACGACACTGGCGGTGGATGGTGGGCGGCTGGCCCGGCTTTGATAGCTCCGTCAAGTTTGATTACCGGCATAGTTGGGCTATCGCACAGCAGGTCGCGACCTGAATAACATGGGAACATTCTCACAAGGTTGCGCGAGGCGTCTGCCAGCCGCCGCCAAGTGCGCGGAACAGGTCGATCTGGCTGGCGGCGACCAGCGCATCGGCACCGGCGAGGTCGGCTTCTGCTCCTGCCAACGTTCGCTCCGAATCCAGCACTGCCAGCGAATCCGCACGTCCTTCGCGAAGCTGTGCCCGGCTGATCCGTGCCGCGACACGCGCCTGCTCCAGTGCCGCTTGCAGCGCCCGCCGCCGTTCCAGCGTATGAGCATAGGCGGAAAGTGCTGTTTCCGTTTCCTGCAGCGCCTTCAGCACCGCGCCGTCGAAGGTCGCCAGCGCCGCGCGTGTCGATGCTTCCGCCTGGGCCACCCTCGCGCGTCCAGCCTCCATGTTCGGGAAGGCCCAATTCAGCAGCGGTCCGATGACCCAGTTCAGAGGCCCCGCTCCGAACAGGTTGCTTGCCGTATTTCCCGTCGATCCGACCGATCCACCCAAGGTGATGCGCGGATAAAGGTCAGCTGTCGCGACGCCGATCCGAGCGGTCTGCGCCGCAAGTCTGCGTTCCGCTTCCCGCACGTCCGGGCGCCTGGCCAACAGCGCGCGGCCATCTCCGACTGGTATGGGGCGATCCAGTCGAAGAGTAGCCGCGCGCTGGCCGACCTGAGGGGGGAGGTCGGCCGGCGCTCTTCCGGTTAGGAGGGCCAGCCGGAAAAGCGCTGCATCGCGCTGGGCGCGAAGGGGGGGAATGGTCGCCTGCTGCTGGTTACGCAGCGCGGACACGCGAGCGACGTCGAGACGGCTTGTGCGCCCTGCCGCAAATCGCTTGGCGGTAAGGTCCACGGTACGGTCGAGCAGCTCCAGCGTTCGCTCGGCCACGCCGATCCGCTCGGCCGCCGAAGAAGCGTCGGCATAGGCCCGTACCGTCTCGGCAACGATGCTGACTCGTACGGCATCCGCAGCAGCGGCGGCGGCGTCTGCATCCGCTCGCGACGCTTCGAGCGCACGGCGTACCCGGCCGAACAGATCGACTTCATAGGCGACACTCAGCCCGGTATCGATGCGCCAATCCTCTGCTTGCTGGCCTGGTGGACGTTGGATTGCAGAGGTGCGGCCATAGGTTGGCTGAGCCGAGACGGTCGTCTGCGGCAGCATTTGCGTACGACTTTCGCGAAGGACAGCTCGCGCTCGCTCCAGATTGGCGAGCGCGACCCTCAAATCCGTGTTGGCCGCTAAAGAGTCTCCAACCAGGCCGTCGAGCACCGGATCCTGGTAGAGGCGCCACCAGCCGTCCTGCGGCGCA
This sequence comes from uncultured Novosphingobium sp., assembly GCA_946886365.1. The sequence continues at coordinate 14,709 of CAMPIM010000014.1, read as the reverse complement.
TCCGGCGTGGTGAGCGTCGGCCGCGCGGCGATAAACCGGCCTTGCATACTTATCCCCGCCTGCGGGCGGACATAGTCCGGACCCGCGGCGCAGGCGGCAAGCGCCAGCGTGGCCAAGGCGATAAGCAGATATCTTGTCGTCATCATCTTTCTCATTCCGCTGCCCTGAGCACGGGTCCGGCGATATGCTGGCCTCTACGCTCCCGCCAGCGCCGCATCCGTTCCGAAAGAGCGCGGGTGGCCACGTAAAAAGTTGGTGTGAACACGAGTCCGAAGAAGGTCACGCCCAACATGCCGGAGAAGACCGCTGTGCCGAGTGCCTGCCGCAACTCCGCGCCGGGACCTGTAGCAATGACGAGCGGCACGACACCGAGGATGAAAGCAAAGCTCGTCATCAGGATCGGGCGCAGGCGATTTTGCGCAGCGCGAACGACCGCATCTACAGCTGCCATGCCCTCTTCTTCCGCCTGCTTGGCGAACTCCACGATGAGGATCGCGTTCTTGGCGGCCAGGCCGATCAGCACGACGAGACCTATTTGCGTGAGGATATTGTTGTCCATGCCCCGCAGATTGACCCCGATCATCGCCGCTAAAAGCGTCATCGGGACGATCAGGATGATCGACAGAGGCAGCATCAGGCTTTCAAACTGCGCCGCAAGCACCAGGAAGACGAAAAGCGTTGCTGCAGCGAACACCAGGATGGCCGCATTGCCTGCCATCTTCTGGAGATAGGCGACCTCCGTCCATTCGCTCGTCACGCCGGACGGCAGCCTGGCCGCCAGACGCTCCATCGCAACCATCGCCTGACCGGAGGAATGACCGGGCGCAACATCACCCTCCACATCGATGGCGGGATAAAGGTTGTAGCGAACAGCCCGGTATGGACCTGTCTTGTCGTGCAGGGTCGCGACCGCGCCGACCGGCACCATCTCGCCCGATGTGGAGCGGGTCTTGAGGAGCGCGACGTCGCCAGAATCATCCCGGAACGGCAGATCGGCCTGCGCGATCACGCGATAGGTACGGCCCAGCAGGTTGAAGTCATTGACATAGGCGGAGCCCAGATAGACCTGCATCGCTTCGAATATGCGGGCGGGCGATACGCCGATCATGTCGGCCTTGGCGCGGTCCACATCGGCAAAGATGCGGGGGGCGGAAGCCTCGAATTTCGTATGGACGAAGAAGAGATTGGGATCCTTGTTTGCTTCGGCTAGCAGGCCGCCGACAATCTTGTTTAACTGCGCATAGCCACGTCCTGAACGATCCTGGATCAGCATCTTGAAACCGCCGCCCGTACTGATGCCACGGATCAGCGGTGGTGGAATGACGAACGCCCGGCCTTCATTCACCTGCGCTGCAATCTTGCGCGCCTCCCCCATGATGAAGTGATTGGTCCAGCCATGCTTGCCGCGCTCTTCAAAGCTGTCGAAGACGAGGAAGGCCGCTGCGGCGTTCGGCGCGACGGTGCCGCTCGGCGCGTGATAGCCAGTCAGCATGACGGTGCCCTTGACGCCAGGGATCTTGCCCATCTTGGCGGCCGTTTCCCGCAGAACCTTGTCGGTCTGCGCCAGCGACGTGCCCGGCGGGGTGAATATCGCCGTCACCGCATAGCCCTGATCCTGCGCGGGAACGAAACCGGCTGGCGTGGACATGAAGACCAGCGCCGTCAGTCCGACCAACCCGACATAGATAAGGAGCATAAGTTTCTGTCGGCCCAGCATCGCGCGGGTGACGGCGGCATACCAGTGACTCAGGCGATCGAAGGCGGCGTTGAACCGCTTGCCCCCGCGATAGGCCATGCGCTTCCACCGGCCTTCAGGCTCATCCTCTTCCTTCGGACGCAGCAGGAGCGCAGCAAGCGCGGGTGACAGCGTTAGCGAAAGGATCAGCGAGATGATCGTTGCCGCCGATATGGTGACCGCGAACTGGCGGTAGAACTCCCCAGTAAGGCCGGTCAGGAACATCGTCGGCACGAACACCGCGCACAGCACCAGCACGATGGCCACCAGCGCAGTCGACACTTCGTCCATGGACCGGTGCGCTGCCTCGCGCGGGGTCATGCCATGTTCCAGATTGCGCTCGACATTCTCGACCACGACGATCGCGTCGTCGACGACGATGCCGATGGCGAGGACCAGCCCGAACAGCGACAGGTTATTGAGCGAATATCCAAGCGCCGCCAGCACCGCGAAGGTGCCGACCAGCGACACGGGGATCGCAAGCACGGGAATGACCGCCGCGCGCCAACTCTGGAGGAAGACCAAGATGACGATAACGACCAGCACCACCGCCTCGAGCAGCGTGTGCTGAACGGCGCTGACCGATTCACGAATGAAGTCGGTAGGATTGTAGATGACGCGATATTCCATGCCCGAAGGGAATTTGGTGGACATGGTCTTCAACTCAGCCAACACTGCATCGGCAGAGTCCAGGGCGTTGCTGCCCGGCCGCTGGAAGATGCCGATGCCGACGGAGGGTTGGCCGGACAGGTAGGTGTTGATGCCGTAATCCTCGGCCCCAAGCTCCACCCGTGCGACGTCGGAAAGACGGGTCAGACGACCTTCCCCATCGCTCTTGATAACGATGTTCGCGAATTGCTCGGGCGCCGTGAAGCGCCCCTGCGCTTCCAGATTCACCTCATAGGCAGGCGCGCTGCTTTCCGGCGGCTTGCCGATCGCGCCAGCGGCGACCTGCACATTCTGGGAGCGGAGCGCCTCGACGATCTCGCCCGCCGTCATGTTGCGCGCGGCCGCCCGGCCGGGATCGATCCACACGCGCATCGCATAGTCGCGGGCGCCGAAGATACGGACCTCGCCCACCCCGTCGATGCGCGCGAGCCCATCCTTCATCTGCGTCAGCGCGTAATTGGACAGATAGGCGCGGTCGAGACTGTTGTCCGGCGAGATCAGGTTGGCGACGAGAAGGAAGTCGGGAGTAGTCTTGCGCGTCACCACGCCCTGGCGCCGCACATCGTCGGGCAGGCGGGGTTCAGCGAGCGCGACGCGGTTTTGCACCAGCACTTGCGCCTCGTCGAGGTCTGTGCCCTGCTTGAAGGTGACAGTGATCGTCAGTCGACCATCGCCGGTCGACTGACTCGACATGTAGAGCATGTCATCGACACCGTTGATCTCCTGCTCCAGCGGTGCGGCCACGGTGTCAGCGATCGTTTCGGACGAAGCACCCGGATAATTTGCGCTGACCGTGACGGTCGGCGGCACGACGTCGGGATATTGCGCGACGGGCAGGCCGAAAAAGGCGAGCGCGCCGACAATCGTGATGACCACCGCAATGACGCCAGCGAAGATCGGCCGTTTGATGAAGACGTGGCTGAGACGCATGATCTCTTCCCCTTATTCCCTTTGCCGGACATGGGATGCCGTGGCGCCCGGCAGGCGCGGCGGCTTCCTTGCCGGGCTTGTTCAGTCGGCCAACGTGGCCTGAGACGCGATCGGTGCGGAAGCTGGTTCGCTGACCGATGAAGGCGCTGTTTCGATACGGCCGGCGACCGGTTTAACCTTCGCGCCGGGCTGGATGTACTGGGTGCCCTGGATAACTACCTGATCTGACGGCAACAGGCCCGACCGGATGACACGCAGGCCATTGGCCAAGGCACCGATCTTGACTGGCTTGGCCGTCGTGCTTCCGTCCTTGCTGACGACAAACACCAGCTTGCGCGCTTGGTCTGTCACGACTGCCGCGTCCGGGACGAGCAGCGCACGATGTGGCGCACCCGAGCCAAGCCGCATATTGCCAAACATGCCCGGCACCAGGAAGGAGTCGGGGTTGGAAACAACCGCCCTACCCCTGATCGTGCCGGACCCGCGCTCGATCGCGTTGTCGGTGAAATCCACCCTTCCTTTCCAGCTGTAGCCGGTCTCATCCTGAAGCCGGATTTCGACCTGTTCGCTGGCCTGCTGCTGGCGGCGATGCTTGAGGTAGAGCGCCTCGGAGCCGTTGAAGGAGAAGTAGATCGGATCGACCGCGTTAATGGTCGTCAGCACTGTCGCTCCCGCAGCGGTGTCACCCGCCACTAAATTGCCGACATCCACCTGCCGATCGGAAATGCGGCCTGTGATCGGCGCGCGGATATAGGCGAACTCGACATTCAGGCGACGCGCCCGCACCGACGCCTGCGCGGCGGCAAGCTGCGCCTCGGCCGACCTCACTCGGGCGCGGAGGGAGTCGACTTCCTCCGCGCTCACTGCCTCGTCAGCGATCAGGCGCGTGGCGCGCCCCAGTTCTGCTCGCGCAAGCCCAAGCGCGGTCGATGCACTCGCCACCTGTGCCTGCGTCTCCTGCAACGCGGCGGTGAACGGGCGGGGATCGATAGTGAAGAGGAGCTGGCCCTGCTTCACGACATCGCCATCCCGGAAATGAATGCCCACAAGCTGGCCGGAGACGCGAGGCCGTACCTCCACCGCCTTGCTTGCCTCGAACCGGCCAACATAATCGTCCCAGTCAAGGACCATGCGCGAGAGCGGCGTAGCCACTGTGACGACCGGCATGGGAGGCGCGGGCGGGGCTGCGGCGCCGTTCCACCAATTCATGGCTGCCCAAATGGCGAGGACGCCCGCTGCCGGGAGCAGGAGGTAGGCGGGCTTCCAACGCCGTGCCGCTGGTACGCCCTGTTCCATTTCCGAGGCGGCTTTGACTTTGGAAAGATACATCGTCTGCCCACTTTTCTTACGGTTATGTTACTGACCGGTACGTCTCTTGCGGGTTACGTACCGATCTGTTACATACTCGTCAAGCGGTGAGGATGCGGAATTTCTGTTTATGGACCTGACGGATGGTTCCGACTGCGGCTGCGCGGAAGGAACGCTAAAGAAAACAGCAGCTTCGAGGATATTTGAGACCGCCAAGGATCTCTTTTACAGACGCGGAATCAGGGCCGTGGGTGTAGATGAGATTGTTTGTCAGGCGGGGGTCACAAAACCTAGTCTCTATCGAGCGTATCGGTCAAAGGACGAGCTAGTAGCCGCTTGCTTGCGCGAGGATGCCGAGGCGGGCCTTGCTGGGATTTATGCCGTATTGGAAGCGGCAGGGCCAAACCCGCTCGATCGACTATACGCCCTGATCAGCCACAAATCGGAGAAGATGCGCGAAGCCGATTTTCGCGGTTGCCTGATCAGCAATGTCGCAGTCGAACTCCCCGAACCAAGCCATCCCGGCCGTTTGATCGTGGAAAGCTGCAAGTCGGAATTTCGTGCGCTGATCTGCGACCTCAGCCGCGATCTAGGTGTGGCCGAACCGGAAAAACTGGCAGATGGATTGATGCTGGTCATTGAGGGTGCGATGGCGACGCATCATGTTTTCGGCAGTCAGGGTCCGGCGCAAGCGCTGGAAGATACCTGTGCGGCGTTGATTGCTTCCCATCTGGAACGAGCTGCTGGCAAGCTACTGATCGCCACTGAGTCCGGGAGAACGCGAGCGTCCCCTATTAAGTAAACGTGTTGCCGAACCCCGTCTTGCATGCCCAGGGGTAGTCAGCGGACTTCCCCACTGCGGGTACAGCGCGAGCGTTGCCAAGGCCAACAACCCTCTATCTCTGTCTCGAGGGAGAAGCTGAGGAACGTCCGGATCGCGACGATAGCAGCAAGTAGGCCTAGGCTCGTAAAGGTGAGCGGGGCAGTAACGGTTGACATGATATCCGCCCCAACCAGTAGCTCAAGTCCGAGCAATATCCCACGCCCGAGATTAGCCCGGTAGAGATCATAAGCTTGGCGCCAATCCCCTTTTACGCCGTCCCATAGAAAATAAGCGGTCGATAACAGCGTGCCGGTGACGATGATCCCGGCTCCAGCCAGCTCGACCATTTTCGCAAGGAAATCGATTGCCGCGTGTGTCTCCTCCATATCGCGTACAAGCGCGGAGGATAGGAAGCTGTTCCCGATCTGCGGACGTTCCGGATTGCAAGTAAGGAGGACATCACGTCAAACTCGCCTGTGGACGTGGGAAGCAGCCGCGTCTGGCTCACGGTCGCTATCGTAATCTTCCGGGTTGGCACCGCCCCGCCCCCTCCGAGGCGCAATCCTTGGGCTGATTCTCAGTGTTCGGATTACGCATTTGCTCGGCAGCTGTCGTGCTCATATGAGCGTGTTCGTTATCCATTGTCAGGCCAGTTTCAGACCTTCCTGGTTCATCCGCCGCGTGAGGCGGCCTGTCGCGCTATCGTCGAGCGCCTGACGCAGGCGCGGGAACAGCTCCTGCTCCTCCTGCTTCATATGCCGTTCGATGTCGGCGCGGAACTTTGCCAGCTTCTGCTGAAAGGCCGGATTATCGTCCAGAAGGTCTGACAGTTCGTAGAGATATTGCTTCACATAGCCATGCTCGCCGTTGAGCGCGTCCGCCTCTGCTTCCATGCCATGTTCGCGCATGGCGGGGTAAATGGCGTTCTCTTCCTCCAGCGCATGTTTGCCCAAAGCATGTTTGAGCTGCATCAGCATCAGCCGACGTCTGCCGCTGGCGGCATCGTCGGTTGCGGCAAGGCCGTCGAACAAAGCAAGCGCTGCCTTATGTTCGGCCGCGAGTGCCTTATCCCAGTCGCCTGCCAACATGGTCGGTGCCTGGACCATCAACTTCCGCCCGGCAAGACCGAGGAAGGCAAGGCCCGCACCGAGCAGCAGGCTTTGGGATCGTGAGGGGTAATGGGTGTGAAGCGCCATGAGCTTTCTCCCTTTGACTGATGGCCGGTCAACGATGGCTTTTCGTACATGTTCCGCAGCCCGTCGCAGGAGAGGCGGAGGTGTTAACCTATATTATCTGCCGCTGTTTTTGCATGACGCCGTCGTGAAAAGAGGGAACGCGGGCGCCCGCCCGCTGGTTGGCGCCATGATCACTTCAGGAGGCTCAGCATGGCCGACAACATGGCGCCGCTCCCGAGCGACGATGCGCCGCTTACCACGAGCAAAAAAGATCGCAGCGAACAGGCGAGCGACACACTGATCGAACCCACGGGCGATACGCTGGTCGGCAAGACGGTGACCATCAATCGCCCCAGGGCGGAGCTCTATGCTTTCTGGCGGGACATGGCCAATTTGCCACGGTTCATGGAGAATGTGGTGTCGGTGGTGCCGGTGGGGGAGGGGCGCACCCACTGGACGGTGAAGGCACCCGCCGGGAAGACGGTGGAATGGATTTCCGCCATCACCGAGGACAAGCCTAATGAGACGATCGCCTGGACTTCAGAACATGGTGCCGACGTTCCGAATAGCGGCCGGGTCGATTTCCGCGACGCGCCGGGCGAGCGCGGAACGTGGGTGAGCGTGACGATCCTTTATGATCCCCCGGCTGGGATCATCGGCAGGGCAATTGCCAAAATGTTTCAGCGAGAACCAGCGATTCAGGCGCGGCGCGATTTACGTCGGTTCAAGCAGCTCATGGAGACGGGCGAGATCGCGACTTCGGCGCGCACCCGCAAGGCGTTTGAGGAGGAGGAGGTCTGATGCGGGCGCTGACATGGCATGGCAAGCATGATGTTCGGGTGGAGACAGTGGATGATCCGGAGATCATAAATCCTCGTGATGCGATCATCCGGATAACATCCACGGCAATTTGCGGCTCTGACCTCCATCTTTATGACGGATACATACCGACGATGAAGTCGGGCGATATATTGGGCCATGAATTCATGGGAGAGGTGGTCGAGACGGGACCGAAATCGACATTGCAGAAGGGGCAGCGCGTTGTCGTTCCCTTCACCATTGCATGCGGCGGATGCTTTCATTGCAGCAAGCATCAATATTCCGCTTGCGACAACAGCCTGCCCGCCGATAATCAAGACATCGCGCAGGCCATCTATGGCCAGCCCATGTCAGGGCTTTTTGGCTATAGCCACATGACCGGCGGCTATGCTGGTGGGCAGGCGGAATATGTCCGCGTGCCTTTCTCCGACGTCGGCCCGATCGTCATCCCCGATGGGGTAGAAGACGACAAGGTACTTTTCCTTTCCGACATCTTACCCACCGGATGGATGGCTGCTGAAAATGCCGGGATCGAGCGAGGGGACACCGTCGCGGTCTGGGGTTGCGGGCCGGTTGGGCTGTTCGCCGTCCAGTCCGCCTTCCTGATGGGGGCGGAGCGGGTGATAGCCATTGACCATTTCCCTCGAAGACTGGAACTCGCGGCGCGTTTTGGCGCGCAGACGATCAATTATGAGCAGACCAAGACCTATGACGCGCTAATGGAAATGACCGGCGGCATCGGCCCCGACGCGTGCATCGATGCGGTGGGGCTGGAGGCGCATGGCTTCTTTGCCGACAATGTGTGGGACCAGATCAAGATATCGACCTTCCTCGGCACGGATCGCACCCATAGCATCCGCCAGGCCATTCTCGCCTGCCGCAAGGGTGGGCGCGTGTCGATGCCCGCCGTTTATGGCGGCTTCGTCGATAAATTTCCGCTGGGCGCCTTCATGGAGAAGGGTCTGACGCTCAAGACCGGGCAGACCCATGTTCAGCATTATATGCCCGCCCTGCTCAATGCGATCATGGAGGACAAGATCGACACGACTTTCCTCATCAGCCACCGCCTGCCGCTGGAAGAAGCGGCGGAAGGATATCGCATGTTCCACGATCATCAGAACGAAGTGACCAAGGTCGTGCTGAAGCCCGGGATGGCGGCCAGCCAGAAAGAGGAGAACCGCGATGGCAGCCACTAAGTTCGCCATCATCACCGGCGCTTCCACGGGCATCGGGTTCGAACTGGCCCATTTGGCCGCGCAAAATGGCTATGACCTGCTGGTCGTGGCGGACGAACCGCTGATAGAAGCGTCCGCCACCGATTTTCGCCGTCATGGCGTGGAAGTGGAAGCGGTGGAGGCCGATCTTGCGACCCTGGAGGGCGTCGATAGGCTGTTGGCGGCGGCGAATGGGCAGACGATCGATCTGCTATGCGCCAATGCCGGCCGTGGAATAGGTCATGGCTTTCTGGAGCAGGAGGTCGCAGACTGGCGGCGGGTGATCGACACCAACGTCACCGGCACCCTTTATCTGCTGCAAAAGGTCGTGCAGCCGATGGTGACCCGTAATGAGGGCAAGGTGCTGATTACCGGCTCGATTGCCGGGTTCATGCCCGGCTCTTTCCAGGCGGTCTATAATGGCACCAAGGCGTTTATCGACAGCTTTGCCGATGCATTGCGCAATGAGATAAAGGATGCCGAGGGTGTCACAATCACCACTCTGATGCCGGGCGCGACGGAAACGGAATTTTTCGACCGGGCGGACATGTTGGATACCAAGGTGGGGTCCGACGAAAAGGATGATCCCGCCAAGGTCGCCAAGGATGGCTGGGACGCGCTCATGGCCGGCAAGGCGCATATCGTATCGGGCTGGAAGAACAAGCTTCAGGCCGCCGCCGCGCATGTCACGCCTGCGTCCATCCTGGCTGAGCAGCATCGCAAGATGGCCGAGCCCGGCACAGCAGAGGAGAATGACGATGAGTGAACGCGAAGGACAGCATAAGCCGGAAAATGCCGAAACGCCGCGCGGTCCGATGGGTGACACGCTGCCGGGGCGGGAAAAGGAAGACCCCCGGACGGGCGGCGGCCAGCGGCAGGAGGAGGTCGAGGATCGCCCTAATGTCGGCACGGTGAAGCCGGAGGATTATCCGGAAAAGGATCGGCGGGATTCCCGTCCTTGAAAACGAAAGCGAGGTGATCCGTGGAATGGGAGCCACTCAGTCCAAATCCGGTTGATGGCTTTCGGGGCGACGACCTCCCGGCCTATGTGGCTAACGGCCTGGTGGGTCTTCGCGTGCGCGAGATTCCGATGCTGCCCGGTTCCGCCATCGTCAACGGCGTGGTGGGTTTGCATGTCGAGGAGCCGGTCGAGGCTGCCATTCCTATCCCTTATCCGCTTGCCGCCGACATGGGCATCGGGGAGACTTGGCTGACTGAACAGCCCTGTCTCATCAGTGACGCGACACAGCGATATGATTTCGCGGCCGGGGAGCTATTCAGCGAATTTACGTTTCATGTGGGCGAAGTTGCGCTACGCGTCGAGGTTCTGACCTTTGCCAGCCGCAGTGACCCGGCGTTGGTGCTGCAACGCATCGAATTGAAGGCCGATAGTCCTTGCACGGTCCGGCTTCGCGCGGGGATTGCGACGGCGGGTTCGCGTGGGCGAGCGGACGAGCGGAAAGTCGAAGGGCCAGCAGCTTCGGGTGATGGCGCGATGCTTTGGGTGCCGGAGGGTGCGTTCAGCTGCTGCGGCATCGCTTTTCATAGCGAATGCCCGGAGGCTAAGGATGAGCCCTCCTTTCGGGAGAAGCACGGCTCGGGATTGCTGACGGCCGAATATTCGGTCGAGTTGAGGCGGGGCAGAACCATACGGCTGGAGCAGATCGCCGCTCTCGTTCCTTCCCTCGTCCATCATCGCCCGATGGACGAGGCCGTTCGCCGGCTTGCCAAGGGCACAGAGCTGGGCTTCAACCAGTTGCGCGACCTCAATCGGGAAAGCTGGCGGCAGTTGTGGCAAAGCCGGATAGTGGTCGATGGCGCGAGCGCGGATCATCAACGTCTGATCGATGCGGGTTTCTTCTATCTGAACAGCTCCGCGCACAGGTCATCGCCTGCTGCGACTTCGATGTTCGGGCTCGCGAGCTGGCCCAATTACAATTATTATTTTGGGCATGTGATGTGGGACATCGACGCCTTCTGCGTTCCGCCCCTGTTACTCGTCCAGCCCACCGCGGCACGCAGCCTGCTCGGCTTTCGCGCACGGCATATTGGTGCCGCGCGCACGTATGCGATGCTCGACAACAAGGACGGGCTGCGGTTCCCTTGGGAGGCCGCGCCGCGTTCGGGCGAGGAAGCGACGCCCGGCCTCGGGTCGGGCGCGGCGCATGCGGCTCATGTCTCACTGCATGTCGCGCGCGCCTTTGCGCTCCAAGCCGAGGCGGAGCGCGATATGCGCTATCTGCGAGCCACCGGCTGGCCCATATTGTCGGGCGTGGCGGACTGGCTGGCGTCCCGGCTAACGCAGACGACACGCGGCTTTGAACTGCTGCGGGCGACAGGACCGGCCGAAGTGCCCGAACCGCCCGATAATGACAGCTTCACGCTGATGACGGCCTATGACCTGCTGCGCCGGACGATCCGCATCGGCCTGTCGATCCGTGAGGAGATACCTTCCAACTGGCGCGCCATGGCGGACAATCTCCATTTGCCGGTCCGCGGTGACGGCGTCATCGCATCGCATGAGGAGTTCCGCATCAGCGAGCCTAAGGGGGCGACCCCTTCGCCGCTCGCCGGCCTGTTCCCGATGGACTATCCGGCGACCGCCCGACAACAACAGGCGACCCTAGACCTCTTTCTGTCGCGCTGGCCGGACTATGTGGGGTCGCCGATGCTACCTGCCCTTTATCCCGTCTGGGCAGCGATGCGGGGGGACCGGGCACTGGCGCTCAAGCTGTTTGAAGAAGGCTATGCTGCCTATGACAAGGGGCGGTTTCACCAGTGCCTGGAATATCGCGAGGATCATCCGGACTCCAAGGTGCCTGCCGGTCCTTTCATGGCAAATATCGGCGGAATGCTGATGACGATGCTGTTTGGTTTGCCAGGGATCGAGATTTCGGATGCCGATCCGTCGGATTGGGGACGGCGGCCAGTGATCCTGCCGGCCGGGTGGAAAAGCATCATCGTGGATCGGCTGTGGGTCAGAGGGGCGCCGATGCGGATGGAAGCGATTCACGGCGCGGAGCGCGCGCGACTTTTCAAGGCATGAAGGACTTTGTCAAGTTGGGCTTCGACGGACCCGACCTGCCGCGCTCAACTGTCCGGTTGATACGTCGGTAAGAGTCGGCATCGGCAACGGCCACATGATGTCGCGGGTTTTGATAATGTGCCACTTCGGCGCGAGAGAGGATCCTCCAATGGCAAATCAGAACCAAGACAATCAAATGGGTAACCAGCGAGGCGGACAGACCCAGAATCCCTGCCAGCAGAATCAGCAGGACGACCAACGGCGCCAGCAGGGCGGCCCGGATCAGCAGGAACGCCGCGATGATCGTTCGGGCGGTCAGCAGCGGTAATCCGCCGATTATGCTATCGAGGGCCGCCATCATTGGCGGCCCTTTCTAATTTCCGGCCAATGATGGTATCATTCTTTGCCCGGACCTCCGCTTCCGTTGGCTGGAGCTGGGGAGTTGCTAAATACCTGACCGTCCCGCCCGGCGCGACCGCTAAGCCCTTCAGATCTGGGCAGTTCGCTTTTTTAAGCGGCGACCCGGATCGGGCTATATTCAACCTTGCCGTTGGCAGCAAACTTCGCCGCTGTTACCTAGTGGTGATCAAGAGCAGCGACATCGCTGTGGCCGAAAGATTGCGTCATCCAGCTGGGATTCGTCTCGTGTGTCATACCATGCATTGCTGTCGTTCTGACTGGCGGCTGGAATGGCGATCAGTCAACGGCATGAGCTATCGGCCGCTATATCGCCAGGATAGGAAATGGCAGCAGTCCACCGGTAAACATTTTTTAATATCTGTCGATTAATCCAGATTAGGCAAAATCTGGGCTTGCTGCCCCTCCCTTAATCATCTGTTTCAGAATTTCCGTTACCGCATCCCCCGAAAGGGATGAGCATGCCGCGCACTGGTCACAGGATGCAGGGAGGAAACGGACGGCCATTATTATGGCTGCTGACAGCGGTATCCGTAACCGTGTTACTTGGCATGCTGATCTTTCCGACGGCTACTTTGCTGTGCCTAACGATCTTTATTGGTGCGGCATCCCTGCACATCGCCGCCGAGACATTCTGGCTCGTTCGCCTCCGTAAAGCACTGCGCGCCGGGACCGCCTATCCGCTTTCCCGCGCCATTCACGCAGAAGTCCTCAACCTCATCGAAGCAAACCGTTCGATCGCTCCGCGCCAGGTGCAACGTCACGGCGTTTCGGGGCTTCCCACCCGGGAAAAGTTGATTCACGTGATCAGCCAGGGTCCAGGCGTTCTCGGCATGATCGAATTTACGGATTTTGACCGGCTGAGCGCTATCGATCCTGAAAAGGCGGACCGGGTTCTTGTCGAAATCGCCAAGCGGATAAGCCGCATGGCCGGCGCAGGGCGCATGGCGGCTCATGTCGATCGAGCCCACTTCGCGCTTTGGTTCGCAAGCGCCAGCGAGGAGGACGCTACCACCGCTCTGCAAGCCATCACTTACGCGCTTCAGGATCGCATTCTCATTGACGGCGAAGAGCTGCTGCCTGTGGTCCGTATGGGCCATATGGCCTGCGATCCCAGCCTGGCCCCGGCGGCAAAGCTGGTTTCCCGCGCCTTTTCCCTTTTGGCCAGCCGCCACAGCAATATGCTTGGATCGATCGAAGCAGCGTCGAAGGCTATAAGTTGCGACTTCGCACTGGAACAGGATCTGCGCCGCGCCATCACCGGGGGCGAATTCGAATTGTGGTTCCAGCCCTTCATTGACGCAAGGACGCAATCGGTCTGCGGCGCCGAAGCCCTGATCCGTTGGCGGCACCCCGTTCGCGGACTGGTCGCACCGGCGGAGTTCATCCCCCTGGCTGAAGCTGCCGGATTGGCGGGGGAGCTTGGCACCTGGGTTCTCGACGCTGCTTGCCGCGCGGCGCGCAACTGGTCGGCAACCGGCCTGCCGGACGTCAAGGTCGCCGTCAATGTCTCCGGTCAGCAGCTGGAACGGGACGGCTTTGACAGCCTAGTCGAACGGACGCTTGGCCGCCACGGCCTACCAGCCCGTCTGCTGGAACTGGAACTGACCGAAACCATCGCCATGGCCGATTCCCGCACGGCCGCGCAGTTGTTCGAGCGCATTCGCGCATTTGGAATAACGATCTCCATCGATGATTTCGGCACCGGCTTTTCCAGCCTCAGCCATCTGAAAAAGCTGTCCTTCGACAAGCTTAAGATAGACCGGGAATTTGTGACCGGCATCGACAGCCGCCGCGACTGTCAGGCGATTTGTCAATCAATCATCGCACTGGGCCGCGGCCTGGGCATCAGCGTCTTGGCCGAAGGGGTGGAACGGACGGAGGAGATGCTTTGGCTGCGCCGTCACGGCTGCAACCTCTTCCAGGGCTTTCACTTCGCCCGCCCGCTGCCTGAAACCGATTTCCTCGCCTTCGCCCGCGACCGGCAGAGGATCGCCAGTCTGTTCAGCACAAACGCCCCGCCCCTACACCCAAAAAAGATCACGCACGCAAGGACCGCCTGATGAGGATGAACGCGCCAAACCTGTTGCTCGCCATTGTGGCGCTAGGCCTGGCGGGCTGCGCCTCAAAGCCCGGTGGGCAGGCGGTGCGCCTTGCCATGGTGCAGCAGGTCAGCAATGCCCAGGAACTAGGCGATGTCGTATCCCTGCTCGACCAGGGGGAGGAAAAGGCCGCGCGCAAGAAGCTCTCCGCAATGCTGAAACGCGATCCTGCCGACACTTCCTCACGCAAGCTGCTGGAGAGCATCACCGCCGATGCGGTCGCGACATTGGGCGGCACCGCCTTCGTCTATCGGGTTGAACCCGGCGACACCATGCAGGATATCGCCCAGCGCTTCCTCGGCGACAGGATGAAATTCTATCTGTTGGCACGCTATAATAAGCTCGCCGTCCCCGCTGCGCTCAAGCCGGGTCAGACCGTCCGAGTGCCAGGGCTCCGGCCAAAGGATGCGCCCCCGGCACCGTCCCGGCCTCGACCTTAACCAACTCCCGCCCCTGCCCCTTCCACCAAGCCCGCGCCATCCGCCACAGGGG
>CAMPIM010000013.1 GCA_946886365.1 uncultured Novosphingobium sp. | reverse complement strand
CCGTACCACTGTGCGTATGCGGGTGCAACTATTTTCCATAGCATTGATATAATTCATTCGGCATGTTTTGCGTTGCGAGAATTTCTGAGGTGGATATATCTGTGGATGCATCTAAAGAGGGGTCACGCGGCTTGATTGTGGAATCTTCGTAACATCTAGGTGCAATTGAATTTTTCTAAAGTACAGGGCGAATGAGGGGCTAATGATCGGGGTGATGCTAAGCAGCGTTTCGTGTGAAGCGGTGACCCATTTTTTCATATCGACACCGTTTCGAAACGTAATCATCACCGATGACAGTGGGCGGATGATCGCCGAGTGCACTTGTGATCGCTGGCGCCGCTTTGTCTGGGAACATGGTGACCAAAACTTCACCGTTTCTGACGCATTGCGCGTCATCGAAGCGGAGACAAACGTGAAGCGCCCGATGTTCGATGATGTACGACATGACGCGCGTCATGGGCTTGTGCCACAACTGGACGATGAAGGTCATGTTGTGGGCATCGACATTCAGCCCAAGGCTGGCGAAAAGCCCATTGAAGTGCAGGGGCTAGTCATGGCCGGTGGGTTCGGGCGACGGTTGGGCGAGCTTACCAAGGATAAGCCGAAACCGATGCTGCTGGTTGGCGACAAGCCCATTGCCGAGCATCTTGTGGATAATCTCGTAGAAAGTGGTGTGACCGACCTGTTTATGTCCGTGCATTATTGCAAGGACGCGCTAATGGAGCATTTCGGCGACGGGCATCGCTTCAACGCCCGTGTGCGGTATGTCCACGAAGACAAGCCACTTGGAACGGGCGGTTGCCTTTCGCTGATCTGCCAAGACATCGATAAGCCACTTCTCGTGGTCAACGGCGACATTTATACAGATTTGCAGTTCCACAGGCTGATCGATTATCACACCGAGTCAGGTGCCGACGTCACTGTAACTGTGAAGCGTCATGCCGTGACCGTGCCTTATGGCGTTATCGAGAGCAACGATTTCGGCAATTTCGTGATGCGCGAAAAGCCAACCTTTTCCCATGCGATCAACGCGGCGATTTATGTCCTGTCACCTCGGGTTTTCAGCAAACTTGAATACGGAGTGCGGATCGACATGCCCACGTTGATCCAGCACCTTGTTTCGCTGGGAGCTAAGGTCAATCTGTTTCCCTTGATGGAATCATGGATTGATATCGGCACTGTTCCGGAATTGAATCGGGCGCGTCTGATTGCGGAGGCAAAGCCGAAAAAGACCCCGCAGTATGTACTCCAAGACTATTTTGCAGAACGCACGATGTGCAAGAGCGCATAGTCCCAACTGGCCTCTGTCATGCATAGCCCCGTTTTCCGGACGACCTCTTGGGCTCTATCCCGTAACAAGGCAGCTGCATCCGCGTTGGGCGGGCCGTTGCGTTATCGACCCGCCAGGCTAGAAACGGGGCGAGGCGCAGCGCTGGTCGGATGGGGGCGAAAGGCATCGGGGCTTACAGCGCAACGACTTGCCGCCAACCGTCACGCTGCCTTTGTGATCCTTGAAGATGGTTTTCTGCGTTCCGTTGGGCGGCACGATCCGGCTTTGTCATTTGTACGGGACACCGCTGGCGTCTACTATGATGCGACCTGTCCCTCGTTGCTCGAAGGATTTGCTGCCGAACCGCTTTCTCCCTCGCAGGTGGCGCGGACGCAGCAACTGGTAGAGCGTTGGCGGGCGCTTGGCGTATCGAAGTACAACTGTGATCGGGATTACGATGGCCGTCTTCCAGCGCGGTACGTACTCGTGGTCGATCAGGTCGCTGGAGATGCCTCCATCCTTTACGGGAACGGCGGACCGGCTGCGTTCTTAGACATGCTTGCCTGCGCCCGCGAAGAAAATCCGGACTGCACCGTCGTTGTAAAGGTGCATCCAGATACGTTGCGGGATGCCGCCTTCGGGCACTTCGAGATGGCAAGGCTGCAAGTCGATCCGCAGATCATGGTGATCGCTGAGCGCTGTCACGCGGCCCGACTCCTTTCGAGAGCAGAGAGGATTTATGCCGTGACATCCCAGATGGGATTTGAGGGCCTACTATGGGGAAAGCCCGTACGGTGCTTCGGAATGCCCTTTTATGCAGGCTGGGGGTTGACCGACGACGAAGTCGCTCCGCCCGCACGCCGCCATCCGGTCACGCTTCACCAACTTGTGCATGCCGCACTGGTAAGGTATCCGGTTTATCTGGATCCGCGCACTTCACGCCCCTGTGAGGTTGAAGTGGTTCTGGAACATATTGGCGCGTGCATGCCCCGCGTGATCGGTGCGGGGCAAGGCCTAGCACCCGGTCTATAGCAGGAAATCGTCCTGCTCCATCTGCTCTTCTGCCTTCATGGAAAGCACATCTTCGACGTCCGGAACGCGCCGATTGCCAAGTCGTATGGCCGCTTCCACATCATCTGTGTATCGAATGCTCCCATTGTCCACTACCAGCGCGGCAGTGCACATCTGGCGGATAACCTGCGCCTGCCGGACGGTGAACAGCGCGGTGCGATCAGCGATGCGGGTGTTGAAAAGCTGAAGGAAGCGGCGGGTGAAAGCGGGATCATCTTCAAAGACGATATTGGCGTCGATGAGGTAGATGTCGAAACTCGGGATCAGGGCCATCAGCAGCATGAACTGATGCTGCAAAGAACGCGGCCAGTTGGAAATCGCCGTGTTGAGCAAGTCGGGGCGCTGGAATTCCTCGACCATGAAGGCTACCGCAAGTTCCCGTTCGATCCCGTAGAGAATGCTGAAATGGGAGATGGCCTGAGTGCCGGTCACCGCCACCGAAAAAGGTCCGGGGTGGCCCAGCGGCCAGGAAACCCGGCCGCGGTAAATGATCTGCCCCTTCTGCGGTACGAGCCGCCGGCAGAGCAAATCCAGCACGGCCACGGTGTTGGCGCGGGTGGACCCAACCAATGCCATGCGTTGGCGAGGAACCACCAGCGACGCGTTGTCCAAAATGGCGGTCATGGAGCCGCGTTGCTCGATTGTCAGCGCGACGTTGCGCAATTCGATATCTCTCATGCGCGCACCGTGTCTGGCCGCCGTTCGTCATTGGTGAAGCCTACGAGCCCCATGAGCGCCAGGCCAAGGAGCCAAAACGCGACATACAGCACGCTTGCGTCGCGGGTGTGATACTCGGCAAACCAGCAACTGCGGGCCAACTGTACGAGATGCAGCAGCGGATTCAGCAACATCACGCTTTTCATCGGTTCAGGCAATTGCTCCGATACAAAGAACAGCCCTGACATGATGGCGATCAGGCGGATCACGAAGCCATTGATGCGGCGATAGCCTGGATAAAGCAGCAGCAGGGAATGTGCTACGAGCCCATAGGACAACCCCATCAGCCACACCGTGACGAAACAGGCCATAAAGCCCGGCAAGTTGACGGGCCATGTTGCCAGCCCGAGGCACATGGCCAGTCCCATCAGGAACGAGCCGACGCCCAGGTATATGATCGGTGCGTTAACAGCGCGGGCGACCATGACATCGAACCTGCGGATTATGGGGTGTTCCAGCTGTGGCCGGAGAATACCCCCACCAAACATGGCGCCGATTGCCGCGGTTCGGAAGGTCAGCCAGAAACATGCACCCAGAACGCCGAATGGATAGGATGCCATGTCATAAATACTGCGCGGGTGAATAAACAGCGATACGAAGCAGATGATCATGACATGCACGAGAGGGTCGAGGATCAGCCAGACGTAGCCGATCCGGTCGTGCGAGGCTTCGCGGTTGATCGCGCGGAGCCAAAGGCTGAGGATAACACGGGTCCGATACAGAAAGCCCGAGCAGCGCTTCATTTCCTCTTCCGGCGGAATGTCAAAAAGGCACCGGGAAGCGCCTTCAAGGCGAGGCTTGGTCGTCAGGACGTAATCGACTGAAGTAGGGTCAATGAGAGCCCACGCCGAGGCCGCCGTTCCAGCGGTCTGCGGTGAAGTGAAAGAAGATTCGACGCGCTGGATCGCGCGTTCGATCGTCAATCTTGCAGCGTAACGATCCGACGGATCGATCTGTTCTTCGGCAAGGCTGCGGCGCAGGGCATCGTAAGCTGCCTTCCGCTGCGCCAGGTGGGCGTCTCCTGGCAGCTCTTGCATCAGGCGCGTGACTGCCGCCGTGATACGATCTTCATCCTGGCTGGGTTCGGTCATGGGCTAGGCGCGTGGATCAGGCGTTGCGGACATGTCGGCTGCCGGGCGAAGTTGCGTAATGTGTGCCTCCAGCCCGGCAAGCGCGATGGCGTGGCCAGGGAGGCGCTGCAGAATCGCAAAACCGGTTTCAATGGTGTCAGGCGTCGAGGGCATGTCGATCAGAATTTCGGCCATCGCTTCCCAGTAGGCGTCGAATAATTGAAGCTGGTTCCGGTGTGTGCTGAAGGCGGCATTCCGTTCATCGGAGGGGAATAGCGCGCGACTGCAGCCAAGGAAGTTTGCTGCGGCCTGTTCACCAAATTCCGGATCGTCAAGCAGGCTGGCCGCAAATTGCATCGCGTTAGGGTAGTCGCCCGATTTCATTGACCGCGTCATGTTGGAGTTCAGAAATTTGCGTATCGCCGTCGATAGCGTTTCCAAATCCTGATTGGAACCGAATTGACTGATCATCTGATCGACAATCCGCCGGGCCTCTTGCGTATCCCGTTCTCTGAAAGCGGCGCGGGCGTGGTGTAGTAGGGTTTTGTAATCCTCGCTATTCGTCACACTTTTTCCAATTCATCTTGGCCGAATCCCAGCTGTTGGCGGAGGGGAACGATGGACATGAAGATGCTGCCTTGCTAACGGCAAGGCAGCTTGACTGGGGGCCTTGTGTACTGATGCTCATTATCGCCGAAGCAGGGGTCAATCACAATGGGGATAGTGGCCTTGCCAGGGAGCTGATCCGTGCCTCGGCTGATGCCGGGGCCGATTTTGTAAAGTTTCAGATATTCAAGACCTGTCGCCTTGTTACTTCTTATGCCAGTCAGGCTGCATACCAAAAACGAAATCTGGGACAAATTGAAGACCAAGGGCAGTTCGACATGCTGCGGTCGCTTGAGCTGGATGATCGCGCGTTCGTTGATCTCAAGCTGGAATGTCAGCGCCACGCTATAAGGTTTCTGGCGACGCCGTTCGATATCGGCAGTGCCATGTTTCTGATAGATGAATTGGGCGATGACCTTGTTAAGGTGGGCTCGGGGGATTTCGACAATCTGCCGCTGCTGGTCGCATTGGCACGCCGGAATGTGCAGGTGATCCTCTCGAGCGGGATGACCACGTTGGGCGACATAGAGCTTTCCCTCGGGGCGCTTGCTTTCGGCTATCTTGCCGGCTCGCAGGAGACGCCATCGCTTGCGGCATTCCAGTCAGCTTTTGCCGCACCGGAAGCGCGGCACCTGCTGAAAGACAAGGTGACAATCCTGCATTGCACGACCGAATATCCCGCGCCGGCGGAAAGCCTCAATCTCAGAGCGATAACGACCATCGCCCAGGCCTTCGGGCTGAATGTCGGCTATTCAGACCATTCCGAAGGCGCTGAGGCGGCGATCGCGGCGCAGGTTCTGGGGGCTACGATGCTTGAGAAGCATGTCACGCTCGATCGTTCGATGCCGGGGCCGGATCATAAGGCCTCGATGGAGCCGTTGGCATTCGCGACGCTGGTGAAACAGCTGCGTAGGCTTGATGTCATGCTTGGCGATGGCATCAAGTGCTTGAAGCCTGCCGAAAGCGGCAACAAGTCCATTGCGCGAAAGTCTCCGGTCGCGGCGCGCGCGATCGCGGCTGGTGAACGGTTCACCGAAGAGAACATTACGCTCAAGCGCACGATGGGCGGTGTTCCTGCCACGCGGTATTACGACTTTATCGGGCAACCAAGTTCGCGCGATCTGGCTCCAGACGAAGCGCTGGTGTGATGATGATGCAGGCCGCGCCGGGGCAGCCGGTTGTGATTGTTGGGGCCGGAGGCCATGCCCGCGTATTGCAAGCCAGCCTAGTCGTGGCGGGGTGGACTGTGCTTGGCGCAGTGGAGCGGGATGGCGCGCTTCCTGCGCCAGAAGGGCGGCTGCCCGTTTTGGGCGGCGAGGCCCTGATCGCAACCACATTGGCGAACACGTCCCTCGTGATCGGAGTGGGCGCCGCGCCTTCGCGCGCCGCGACCGGACTGGCTGTGCGGCGTAGACTTTACGAGTGGCTGGCAGAGAGCGTACGTGAGCGGTTGATAACAGTTTTGGATCCGGCAGCGATAATAAGGGGGGATGTGGAAATTGGCCACGCAGCGCAGGTGCTTGCGGGAGCCATTATCCAGCCTGGAACGCAGATCGGCACCAACGTCGTTGCCAATACTGGCTGCCGAATTGATCACGATTGCTTGATCGAGGACCATTCATTCATTGGCCCAGGCGCAATACTGTGTGGTCGGGTGTGCGTGGGATCAGGCAGTTTTATCGGCGCGGGAGCGATCCTTCTTCCGGGGGTGAAGCTGGGACCAGAGGCAATTGTGGCGGCGGGCGCCATTGTTACATGCGACGTGGCTGAGGGGGCATGCTACGGTCGACGGGATGGTGGGCTGGCGCAATGAACGATCACATCCAGACAATCGCAGTGGTCACCGGTACGCGTGCCGAGTTCGGCCTCTTGGTCCCGGTGCTGAAAGCGCTGCGTGATCGACCGGATGTCCAGGTGCTGCTTTATGCGACAGGGACCCATCCGCTTGTTGCCCACGGGCACACGATCGATGAGATGAGGGCGCTCGGCTTCCCACCCGATCGTGTGGTTGACATGCTGGTGTCCGGCGACAGCCGCGCCGCGATGGGCAAGAGCATAGGGCTGGGGACGATCAGCTTCATCGACGCTTTTGATTCAGACCGGCCCGATTGCGTGGTTGGCCTGGGGGATCGCTTCGAGTTGCTGTCAGTAGCCAGCGCAGCGCTTTCATTGGGCCTGCCGTTGGTCCATCTTGAAGGGGGCCACGTTACCGAAGGCGCCATTGACGATTCCATCCGTCATGCGTTGACCAAAATCGCACGCGTGCACCTTACTTCAACCGAAGCCTATGCGCGCAGGATCGTCCAGATGGGGGAAGACCCGGGGACGGTCCATGTTGTGGGTTCGACCGGAATTGACAATGTCGTGCATGCTGGCCGGATGGACCGTGGCGCGCTGGAGAAGAGCCTCGACTTTTCGCTTGAAGGGCAGCCTTTGTTCGTGGTCACCCATCACCCGGTTACCGCATCTGCTGAAATGTCACCGCTTGGCGAGATCAAGGTATTGCTTGCCGCGCTGGAGACATTCGAAACCGCGCGGATCGTTTTTACCCAAGCCAACGCAGATCCCGGCAACGAGGAGATTACCAAGGCGGTACAGGCCTTTGTCGCCAAGGCGACGGACAAAAGGTTGCTCGTCCCGTCGCTTGGTTTCATCCGCTATCTATCGCTTGTCGAAATGGCGGATGCGGTGATCGGCAACTCTTCGAGTGGCGTGATCGAAGTGCCAAGCCTTGGTGTCCCCACCGTCAACATCGGTCCGCGTCAAAAAGGGCGTCTTCGGGCGCCAAGCGTGATTGACGTTGAACCTGAATTTGCGGCGGTCGTGGCGGCGATCCGCCGGGCGCTGGCTCAGGACATGAAGGACATTGCCGTGCTTAAGGAAAACCCGATGGGCGATGGCATGGCTGGCGCGCGCATTGCGACAATACTGGCTGAGTGCGATTTTGGGGCGCTGACGGCAAAGACGTTTTGGGATGTGCCGATGTGAATATCACGCCGATCTCACCGGCGTAGACGTCGAATAGATAAATTCCGCGCCGAACCGGAACGGCAAACGGGCGGGTTGAAAGTGTAAATGAGGTTTTTTGTTTATGGAATTGCGCGGCAAGAAGATTCTCGTGACGGGTGCGGACGGTTTCATCGGCTCGCACCTGACGCAATATCTGGTTGAAGCTGGTCACGACGTTCGGGCGTACACATGTTACAACAGCTTCAATTCATGGGGATGGATCGACACGTTCCCTGCTGATCTGCAAAAATCGCTGGACATCTTTTCGGGTGATATCCGCGACCCCAACGGGGTGCGGAGTGCCATGCGTGGTTGCGATGTGGTGTTTCACCTTGCCGCTTTGATCGCGATCCCGTTCTCGTACCACTCGCCCGACACCTACGTTGACACCAACGTCAAGGGCACGCTCAACATCGTCCAGGCCGCCCGTGACCTCGGGGTTTCGAAAGTTGTCCATACCTCGACCAGCGAGACGTATGGTACCGCGCGCTTCGTTCCCATCACCGAAGAGCATCCGCTTCAGGGCCAGTCACCCTATTCCGCGTCGAAAATCGGTGCGGACATGATCGCCATGTCGTTCTATTCCTCATTCGGGACGCCGGTTGCCACGATCCGTCCGTTCAACACCTATGGACCTCGGCAATCAGCCCGTGCGGTTATCCCCACGATCATTTCGCAGATCGCTTCGGGGGTAGATAGCATCAAGCTGGGCGACCTCGCACCGACGCGCGATTTCAACTACGTTTCCGATACCGTAGCCGGATTTGTGGCCATTGCGGAAAGCGATGCCTCGGTCGGGGAAGTCATCAACATCGGATCGAACTTCGAAATCTCGATCGGTGACACGGCCAAGGCCATTGCGCGACTGATGGGCCGCGACGTGGCAATCCTCCAGGACGAGCAACGCCTGCGCCCCGCCGGGAGCGAAGTGGAAAGGCTGTGGGCAAGCAATGACAAGGCGCGGCGCCTTGCCGGCTGGTCGCCCCGCTATGGCGGGCTGGATGGGTTCGAGCGTGGCCTTTCCGAAACCATCGAATGGTTCTCTGACAAAGGCAACCTGGCCCGTTACAAGGCAGATATTTACAACATCTAGGCGAGTGCCCGTGCCCGTGACCAGCCGTCTCATCCCGCTTGCCGTTCCGAACATCGGCGCGGCGGAAGAAGCCAGTGTAACCGCCGCCGTTCGATCGGGCTGGGTTTCTACCGTTGGGCCAGACGTGACCGCATTCGAACAGCGGGTCGCAGCCGTTTCGGGCGTCGGGAGTTGCGCCGCCGTGGCTGCGGGAACAATGGGGCTTCACATGGCTCTGCGCGCTCTGGGGGTGGCGAGAGATGACCTGGTCATCATCCCCAGTTACTCCTTTATTGCCACCGCCAACGCCGTTTCGCACGCCGGTGCCCAGCCTTGGATGATCGACGTTTCGGCCGAGAGCTGGACGATGGATTCGGCGGCTCTTCAGCGCGCACTTGATGGCGATTGCGAGCGGGATGGCGCAGGGGTTTTGCGGTTTAGAGCGACCGGGCAGCGTGTTGCCGCAGTCATGCCGGTTTACACCAACGGCCATCCCGCCGACATGGACGCGATCAACGAGGTTGCCAAAGCCCATGGCCTTCCGGTGATCGCCGATGCTGCTGCGTCGATTGGTGCGACGTACAAGGGACGACCACTGGGCGGGGAGGCTGACTTGACGTCGTTTTCGTTTAACGGAAACAAGACGATGACAACAGGCGGTGGCGGGGCGGTAGTTGGCGCGGATTCAGCTCTGGTTGACCGTGTGCGCCATCTTTCGACCACAGCTCGCGTTGGTACGGATTACGAACATGATGAAGTTGGCTTCAATTACCGACTGACCAATCTCGAAGCGGCTCTTGGTCTGGCGCAGCTTGAACGGCTTGATTCGTTTCACGCGTCCAAGGCCCGTATTGCGGGCTATTACGCTGACCGTCTGGCCCGGATTGCCGGTGTCTCGATGTTCCCAAGACCTGCCTGGGCCGGAAATTCGGTATGGTTCACGGGCATTGTCCTGGATGCCGATCTGGCGATGGGCGTGCCCGAGCTGATCGAGAAGCTGAACCGGGATGGGATTGGCGTGAGGAGTTTCTGGAAGCCGCTGCATTTGCAACGTCCTTATGCGGGTTGCCCCCACGGACCGTTGCCGGTGACGGAAAATCTCTGGCGACGCGCGCTGCCGTTGCCGTGCTCGACCAATCTGTCGGATGATGACATGGCTTATGTGGCAGATCGCGTGCTGCACCATCTGGCTGCGGCCTGAATGCGAACTCTGGCAATAATCCCGGCGCGTGGCGGCTCGGTCCGGTTGCCGCGAAAGAACGTGCTTGCGTTTATGGGCGAACCGTTGATCCACTGGACAGTACGCGCTGCAATCGAGAGCGGCGTGCTCGATCGGGTGATCGTCAACACGGACGATCCGGAAATTGCCGAGGCAGGTCTGGCGGCCGGAGCCGAAGTGCCGTTCTTGCGTCCCGCTCACCTTGCGACCAGTGAGGCGACGAGTTTCGACGTGGTTGATGATACGCTGCAAAGGCTTGGAACAGAACCTGAATATATCGTTTTGCTGCAACCTACCTCCCCGCTTCGGGTCGGGTCGGACGTGCGCGAAGCTCACGCGTTGATTGAAAGGACGAATGCCCCAGCCGTGGTTTCCGTTTCAGCTTTCGATAAGCTGTGGCCGGTTATGCGCCAGATCACGCCATCGGGCGAACTGCTGCAAGCCGCGCTACCGCTCGAAGGTCCCCCGACGCATCAGTTGAATGGTGCGATCTATTGCGAACGAGTTGCTGCCTGGCGCCAGGCGCGCAGTTTTACACCGCCGGGTACGCGCCCCTACGTGATGCCGCCTGAACGGTCCGTAGACATCGACACGGCGTTGGATTTCGCGGTAGCGCAAGCCGTTGCCGCGCAGTTTCCTGAATTGTTCGAGGCTGCGTCCGCCTAGGGTCAAGACCTATTAGCCGCGCCTTCGAGGCGGGTAATAGGTCCTGACCCTAGGTTCGTGATCTTAGACGCTTGCCGAGGCCGGGGCGCGTGCATCCATGAACTGGCGCATATTTGCTGCGGCCGGACCACGCACAAGCTGTGCGTTACGGCTGATGTAATCGCCCCGACTTTGCTGAAGCGCACGCCATCTTGGACCGTGCTCACGCATATCCGCAATGCAGTCATGCAAATCCTCTGGCGAGAAAACTGCCGCCGCCACGCCCATTTCGTCGAGGTCGATCGGCGGTGCGCCGCCGCTGAAATTGCACGCGATCACATCTATTCCCAGTAGCGCGGTTTCGAGCCCTACGTTCGAAAAGCGCGTGATCAGAATATCCGAGGCAACCATTGTCTGTGCGAGGTCAATCGAGCTCAGGATCGTCACGCCGGGGTGTCGGCCGCACAAATCCTCGCAAAATGCGGCATAGCCATCTTCAGCCGTGGGATGGAGCCTTATGCCAAGCCGGCCATCGGCAATATCGGCCAGCGATGCGGCAATCGCGCTCAGGATCAGTTGATCTTCCTCCAGGAATGGCGAACCTGCGAACACCAGCAGGAAGCTGTTCTCCAGCCCCACCGATCTTCGTACAGCAGTGCGATCAAGTTTGCGCGCCTTGTCCTGGACCACTCCTACTTTCGAGCATCCAGTCAGAGCAGTCCGCTCCAGCGGCAGCCCGAAATAGCTTGTGAAAAGGCCTTGCGAATGGGTTTCGATGGTGAACTGGATATTGGCCAATGTCGGCTTGTACCGGGATCGCGGGCCAACGAAGACGGTTTGTACGTCGTAGCTCGGGATATCTTGCTGTCGCCCCGTTATCGCGGCCACGCGGGCGATGAAATCCCTGCCTGGAAGAAGAGCAATTCGGGTAGGGGCGACGCTTGTGACGCTACTGACCGTTTCCTCACCCGCCTTGAGGTAATTGTAGACTTTCTTGCGCAAGAACGGCTCAAGCCGCGCACGTGCCGCGAGGATGAGTGCCATGTGCCGAAGTTCCAGCAGACCATTCTGGATCGCGTGGTCGATGAGCAACGGAAGCAAGTTAACGCTCTTGGCGGAGAGTGGTTGCACAGCCCAGTTCCACAAGCTCGCGGCAGGGGTGGTGATGACGCTGTCAGACCAATCATTGACCAGCCCGTCAATGAACGTGGATATCCGGCCTTTAACGGCCTGACCGGCAGTGGGCATGAATACTACATGGTCGCTGCGCCGCATCTCTCGACCCAGTTCGACCAGGTCGGTGCTGTAATTCCGGTCAAAATTGCGCCCGATCAGCAGCGTTGATGGCCTTGGCAGATCGCTGCCGGTTGGTGGAGCGCCAATGTTGAGCGCCGCAACCAGGCTATCATGCGCCAAACGGGTTTGCATCTCATCGCCAGCGGGAAAAGCACATTGAACGAGATGGTCCAGGAGATCGGCGGCATGTTCTTCAGGGGTGAAGTCGTTATCGGCGACAATGAGACTGCAGGCACCGGATACACCAAACGCCTGGTGTCCGGCGGCGTAGGCCAGAGCCATATCCGATGTTCCGGCAAGAAACGTAGTTTCCGCAGCGGGTTCTGTAGCGAGGTATTGAAGTATGCTCCACATGTCGATGGCAGCTGCAAACAGGAGATCGTCGATCGGCAATTCCAATGCCTCGATCCACGATGGTGTTCTGTCGGGGCCAAGGATCGCCGCAATTCCGCCAACGAGTGCTTCCGCAACTTCCGCGCAGCACTGGCTCAATGCCTCTTCGCTCTCGCTATAGGGACGGATGCGCAGACTTGCGGCGGTGCGGATATCGGCGGCGCGGGCAAGTGTCCCATCGGGTTTTCCGGCCCAGTGCATATCGCGGGACGGGCCAAGGCATATGATCTGGCGCAAGTCTGCAGGCGTCATCTGGCCCAGGACCGAGACGGGCGCTTCTTGATCAACGATGATGCGACGTCCGCCATCGACGGTTTTCGTGTCGCCTGCCGCCAGATCGTATGCCCTGAGCCCAGCAATCTTGAGACCATTGAACTGAAAGTATAGCGCAACCGAGGGATGAAGCGGCCGAACGGTTGTTGCGCCAAGAAAAAGATGCAGCGCGAATTCTTCGTCTTCGTCCAGATCGCTTTGGCCCAGATAGGCCGTTAATCCGTTGATGAGGGCGGTGGAGTACGCTGTGCTTTTTGCGTTGGCCAGAACCGCAGGTAAGTGATCGGGCTGATCACTTGAGACATATTTGTAGACCAGCGCGAGATAAATCAGACCCGCTTCGTCTGGTGCGCTGGCCTTGCGCTGATCAGCATTCGAAAGCGACAGGGAGCCGAATGTTTTGCTTGCGGCCCGAGGGAGCTTAGCGGCAACTGCGCTTAGGAACTGGAATGCAAGAACATCCTGACCGCGGGGGGCCATCAGCCGTGCGAGCCATGTTCTGCGCCACCATGGTAGCGATCCATTGCGAGACGCCCTTAGCGGGGGGCGCATCACCGCGAAATCACGGCCCGGGCAATCGCGCATGGAGGTTAATGTCAGCGGAGCAGGATGTTGACCGTGACCCCGCAACCTGAGCCAGCTCGCGCTGCGTGGGATGGGCACGGATGTCCGCGCCTCGGCAGGCCGGGCGCGGACGAAACGCGACAGGATGGCCGCGAAGTGCGACCGGGGTGAATCACTGCACTTTCCATATCCCTCGGACGCGGTCAGTCCGTTTACACAGGCTCGCGCATGCAGGGATTCCGGGGTGTTGAGCGAGGATCTTACGGGCGTGTGTGACAGTCGCAATTGCCACGTAAGCTCGGCAATTGGGGCGCGATCACGAAGTCTCGCACCGTGGGGACGCAAAGCGGCCATCCAAAATGCAAGGGTTAACGGTGCGGGATCGTCAGCGCGGTTTGCAGCGTGGAGACCGATGCCGACCCAGCGGACGCGTGATAATCGGGCCTTGTCACTCATCGGATGACGTGAGCGCCGGTGGTTCCGTCGCGGCTTTGGTTTCCGGTGGATGAGGCAGGGCAGTTTCATCCAAAGATGCCGGACTTTCGCCGGGTAGCGACCAATCGTCCATGGGGTCGACGGGATTGCCGGATTCATCGACATATCGCGACAGGACTAGAAGGATCATGCCTGTCAGTTCGGCGCGGGTTAGAGTTCGCGCGCGGTGGATGAAGTTGCTTTCCCGGGTTAGCCCGAAACCAGCCCACACGGGCTTCCCGGTAACAAAAACGTCACGTCCTGCGAGAACGGCAAGTAGGCCGAGCGGCGAGTCGTGCACTATCACGCTGTCACAACGCCGAAGGGCTTCGACAAAGGCGGACTGTACTTCGGGCTCCCACCAATCTGCGTAAAGGTGATCATTGAACACCAACGCATCCGGATCGGATGCGTCTGGAGGGGAATCTATTCTGGTGAGGCCGGGCACCTCCGCATCTGCGATGTTGGAATTGGCAACGATCAATTGTCGCGGTGATACTGCCTTCGGCAGGGCGAAGCGTTCGGTCAGCGCGCTTGCTTCGGCGCAGAATGCCGGGCGATTGGCAAGATCGAAGGTTTCGAGGATAAGTGAAAATTCTGTTGTTCGCGTAGGTGACAACCACTGGCCGGCGCTGTCCAGCGAAAATCCGAAAGCCAGTTCCCCTTTTCGTTCAAGCACAGGAATTGGCGCAGCCGTCGCCTCGAACACGACGGTCTGCAGCCTTCGAGCTGCAGCCTCGACACGGCGGCGAGGGAAATCCGGAAAAACGATCAGGGCTACATGTTTTGCCAGCAAGGCCAGCCGTAATTCCGCTATCAGAATGTCTTTTTCGGCAAAGAGTTTGTCAAACTCGGGGTAGGCCGCATCGAAGCAAGTCCAATATTTCTGGTCGAGTCCAACAACAATGGCACGATAGTTCGCCTGCGGTCGACGCTTCACCTGGAACAGCGCCGAGGGTTTCAGAACGGCTGCAAACTGGATCGCGCGCCAGATCAGTACGGGCTGCCTGAAGCATCCTGCAAAAAAATGTGCTGCACGGCGCATCTGGTATTCGCCTTCCGCAATCAGCTGGGCTGGGCGATCGAGAACCCTACAGCATAGATATCAGCTGTAACGCCGGGATCGGTACGGATTGAGAACGTGGCCTTGCTCGTGGCCGCAATTTCAACCTGCATGACTGACGTATCCCCCTTTTTGTTGACATGCCCGGCAAAAAACTCGCCATCCGATCTGCCTAGCGTACTTACGTAGGCCCCCCCAGCCTGACCATTCCCGTGAAGCACAATCTCCATGCGCAGCATGCGACCGTACCCCGGAACCCACGCGCTTGCATCGATTGTCTGGGATTTCAGCGCGGACACCCCGCGCGCGATCAAATAGTTATCGGGAGAATAGACCCGGGTCCATTCGCAAAAGGGTTTGGGCCAGCCATAACAATTGACGGGTCGAAATCCGGTCGCTGGATCATAATAGTAGGCAATCGGCAGGTGCCGACGGAACACATAGCTTTCTGGCAAACCGGCCGACCCGGGCTGGTCCGTCCGTTGGGAGCTTTGCTGACGGGTCAGAACAGCCGTTACTGGCGCAGTCGCGTCCGCTTCGCGGGCAAGAACGATGTAGTACCAGCCAGCCAGAGCCTTGCCCCGAAAAGGGCCGTTGGGATACGACGCCCCAGCGCGACCCGCGTCAACGCCAACAATGCCGACGTTTGCCGCGATATCCTGCGGCGTTCTTACATCATCCCGTCCGCCTGGCCCTTGTGAGTCAATATCTACCGTGATGGTGCGATAGACATTCAGCAGCGCGCAGCCGGTGTTATCGACGGCCGATCCAGGATAAACAGCCAAGTGGGTTGCATCAACGCGCTGCCCTTCCAGCCCGTTCAGCATGCGAAACGGGTAATTGGCATCCTGTCCCACGGCACATCGCGGGGCCGCGTACGACGGCGTGGCTTCGCCCGCCAAGGCAGACAACGCCGCGGCGATCATTGCTGTGTAAGTGAACAGGGGGAAGCTCGCGCGACGCAAGCACATGAATGGCTTCCGGGTCACAGATCAGACGCTCCTGTAGTCACGCAGAATCGAATAGAGCAGCACGGACACACCATAAATGAGCAGCGATGCCACTAGAACGATGAAGGTGTGAAAGATGGGAAGCGGGAACGAGCGTTCGCTCGGAAGACTGGGACCCGCAATTCGCACCAGATATTTGTGTTTTTGCAAGGCATCCTGCCGCGCGGAATTAAGCGTTCCCATTGCCATTTCAAGATTCTTCGCAGCAAAGTCGACGTCACCTTCAAGCCGTTCATAGTCGGCCAGCTGGCTTGCAACGGTGGTCATGGATCGGCCCGACAGTTGCGCCCTGCTCGCATCTACCTGTTGCTGCAAGCTGGCTTCTCGCTGGCGCAGAGCTTTGATGCGTGGGGCGAAACGTTCCGCGTTGTCGCCCATTGACATCTGCGACAGATCGGCCCGCGCCTTTGCAAGTTCGACTTCCAATCCAGCGATAACGCCTTCCACCAGCTTGGCTTGCGAGGTGGGGTCAACTACGCCGTTACGATGTCTCCAGTCAGCAACCGCGCCATGCGCCTGTCTCAGGCGATCCTGGGCAATAGCCAACTGCTGTTCGCGAAAGGCAACTTGCCCTTCCAAGGCCCGGTTTCCCATGCGGTTGATGAAGTTTTCGCAGATTACCAGCAGGCGCCCGGTTATACCCTGTGCGACCTTGGGGTCGAATGCGTCAACATTCAGCGTAAGGATGTTCTCGCTCACGGATATGCGGACGTTCACGCGCGACAGGTAGTATCGCAGCACCTGATCCTCATTCGCATCTGCGGCAAGACGCAACACCGAGTCTCCGTTTGGCGCGCGATAATATCGGCGGAAGCCATAGGAAGCTTCCAGTTCGCGCAAGGCGTCGTCCGACTGCAGGAAATGCTCCAACGCATAGATGGCACTCGGTTCATTGCCACTGGCAATCCCAAACGATGCCAGCATACCGCCAAGACTTCCTCCACCCCCCGTTTGCTGACGGTCTTCGACTGAGAACTGGGCCTGCGATTCGTAAAGAGGAGCGGTGGTAATGAGTGAATATAGCATTGCCAGGGTCGTCGGGATTACGACGATCACGATGAAGATCCATTGCACTATCGTTACGCGGTTACCCCGTAGACGCGCAACAATTCCCGATGCATCTGCCGCTTCCGGCCGACCTTGGTCTCCATTCATGTCGTGCATCAAGAGGCCTCAGGGGATCGCATAAATTTCACGGCGTTCCGTTGCTTCAAGCGGGAGCACAACCGGTTGACCCCGCTTTGCCGAATATCGAATCGCAGCGAAGACCTCCATTGTTTCGATCGCACGGTCAATACCGCTTTGTGGTTCGTCCTGCGCGAACAGATCGGCCACCGCCGCTGCGGCATAGTCGACCAGGTCGGGTGGCACGCTTTCGAACTGATCGGCAACGAGCGGTAATCCGTAAAGTGTCAGGGGTTTGTCCTGGTCTTCGGCCCGGCGATGGCGGTATGACCAATCCGCGCCTTCGCTGGTCCAGGAAACGATGCCGCGCTCGAAAATGAAGTCTGCCCCGCCGACTATGCCGACATCATCGCCCAGATCAATGAGCGCCCGCCTGCCACCGGAATAGAGCAGCACTGCGGTGCCACCCGGATCAAAGAACTGCTGGCCGCGATTGTTTGCGGGCGATTCCTCGCTCAACGCGGCAAAGACACGTTGCGGCGTTGCTTCGAACAAGTTGTTGCACAGGTCAATCCAGTGAGTGCCAACGCAGCCCAGTGAACCGCCACCCATCTTGATTACCACAGAACGAAGCGAACCAGTGTCCGCGCTGCCATCCATGGCCTTCAACTGTCGGGTATTGGCGCAATAACGCCGCCCATGGTTGACGATGATCCGGACGCCTGAATGGCGCGCCAGTTCGGCCAGCGCCTCCGCATCGGTAACGCTCTGGCTTAATGGTTTTTCGATCACCAGCCTGGTCTTGCCTGCAGCGATGAGTTCGCGCGCGAGCGCTACGTGCGAATCCGCAGTGGTACAGATCGCGACCGCGCCCAGCTCCGCAGCCAGAACTTGCGCGAAATCGCGTGTATGCAGAGCGGCAAGATCGGGGTCGCAGGCGACGGCGTAAGGTGTTTCGGCAAGGTCGAAGAGCATCGCCACGTCGTGACCTACCTTGCGGATGGCTTGAAGAAAGCGGAACCCCATTCGACCCGCGCCGATGAGTGCGATTTGCGCCATTTTGAGCTTACCCCTGATAACCCGCGATGCGATCGTAGATCGACGTGACGGCTTCGAGCTGTTGGCGCGCCGTCACCAGATTGGCGTCCGGCACTTCCTGAAGGATGGCACGGATTTGGGCATAGAGCCCCGGTTTGAACCGGCCATCCAGTGTATCGTCGATCTCGACAGCCTCCGCCTCGAAGCGGCCCCGGGGCATCACGGCCAGCTTTTCCATAGGGCGCAAGATCAGCCGCTCGTCGGGTAGCACGATTTCCAGACCCCAGCGCCCCGGACCGCGCCAATCCGCATAATAGGAAAAGCGAGTGCCGCGGACCGTCTCACCCATGCCCCGGAAATCGGCGCCGCGATCATGCCAAGACAGTTGCCCTGTCGTCTGGGTTGTCCAGTGAGATGGCATCCCGCATAGGTGGAAGGCTAGGTCAATGACGTGACTGCTGTTGGCCAGAACCCAGTTCTGTTTGATTGCTTCAGGGGTGGGCAGGGCGCCGATCCGCTGAACATCCTCGCAGAATTCGAACACGCAAGACAATGCTCCCCCGGCGGTTTCGATTCTGCGCCGCGCTTCGATTACCGACGCGAAAAAGCGCCGGTTATACGCGATAGCCACGAAGGAGCCGCTGCGATCCGCCGCATCGACAACCGGCCCCAATTCTGAACCGGTCAAGCAACCCGGTTTTTCGACCAGTACGCGGCGTACACCCGCTGTTGCGAGGCGTTCCGCCGCAGCGGCGAGCTTGTCAACGGGCAGAGCAACAATTGCGGCGTCAGGCAATGGCAGTTCGACTAGTGCGGCCTCCAGACCCTTGTCATAGAAGCGCATGTCGTGGCTCGAGGCCAGCGGTTGTGCTCGGACGGGACTTGTCGCAATAACGGTGGTTTCCTGCCCCATCTGAGCGAGGACCGCAGCATAGAGTGCTGCCATCGAACCCGCTCCGATCAACCATATCGACATGTTCAGATCCTTCGAGGTGTAGGCGTTAGGTGCGCAGAGAGTTCGGGGTTTGGCGGTGCTAATCCAGTGCTTTTCGTATCTGCGTGGTCCTGAGGCCAACCAGGCTTATCTGTGATGCAAGCCCAATAAACTTTTGCAGTTCGACCGACACCGAGTTGGCAACATAGATCAGATCCTCGTTACGGACGGGAACTTTCTGGAGCCAGAAAAACGAATGTGGGTCAGAAAAGCGGATGCGGAAAACCACCGGCACGCCCGCGCTGGTTTCGTTGAACTGAGTTTGCGAGGGTATCAGCTTGCGCGCCACTTCCACTGGTACGAAGCGGAACATGAACACGCCGCCCGCATCGGCGACATTGTCGTTAAGGCCACCAGCGAGCGATACCGCCCCGGCGACGGTCTGAGTTGAAAAGCCGATCGGATACTGGCCCGGCTTGCTGACGGCGCCCATCGCATTGAATATTTGGGGCTGCTTCAACACGAAGATCGTATCGCCCGGATAGACATAGACGTTCTCCGACGATGCGTTGACCATCGTAGTAAGTGGCACGGTTTGCACCACCCCGTTCCTCACCAGCCTGACGACAGTTTCTGTCTCCGACCCATGTACGCCTGCGTTTGCCAGAACGGTCAGAATACGATCACCGGCAATGCTCAATCGGATGCGTCCAGTGGAACTGACATCGCCCAGCACGGTTGCGGTATTTGCGGTAGTGTCGACGGCGCTGACCATGACCTGCGGTTCGATCGCGCGGTTGGCGAGCGACTGCTCGATTACTTTGGCCAGCTCGGCAGGTGTCCGCCCGGCGGCGCGGATGCGACCGGCATAGGGTACTTCGATCATGCCGGCCTGGTCGATCACCTGCTTCGGCAG
This sequence comes from uncultured Novosphingobium sp., assembly GCA_946886365.1. The sequence goes on along the minus strand of CAMPIM010000013.1, from coordinate 25,456 downwards.
GTTTATCTGCTGTGATCCGGTCGTGATGCCATCCACGGGCGGTGAGAATAGTCCGCCTGGAGCGCTTTCGAAGATCGAGACGTCCAGTGTGTCGCCCGTACCGAGCACGAGACGTGGCGGTGGGGGTTGCGTCCCGAAACTGGCGCTGAGGCTTGCCGTTGGCGCTGTGGCCAGAACATCGGTTACGGCATCGGAAAAATCGACGATGTAGTAATCGTCCGGGGAATTTTCGTGCTGCCCCGCTTCCGAAACGATCTTCGAGGCCATCGGTCCGCGGCCGGATGATATAGTACAGCCGCAAACCACCAAGGCCAAACTCATGGCGGTGGCGGCTTTCAGAACCCGGGTTGGGGAACGCAGCGATTTATGAGTCCCGATCACGGGCATCTTTGATCCGATCCTCTTAACTAGGTGAGCGCCGCTTAACATGAGGCTCACGCAGCTCCGGCCCCGGTGAGATCGTGGATGTGCACGATCCCGATGGGCCGGTCCGGAGCATGCGATTCCACCACGAACAACGCTGTAACCCGTTCTTTCGACAGAAGAAGAAGGGCGTCGGTAGCCCGCTTGTCCACGCTAATGGTTCGGGGTCGGACAGACATCACGTCGCGCGCTGCGGAAGTGAGCAAATGGTCCACATGCCGGCGCAAATCGCCATCGGTGATGACGCCAATCAGTCCGCCATCATCATCCATGACGCCCGCAATCCCAAGGCTCTTGGTGGTCATGGTCACCAGCGCTTCACGCATCGGGCAATCGGCAGTGACGAGCGGCAAGGCATCGCCTGTGCGCATGAACTCGGACACTAGGGCCAGTCGGCGACCGATTGATCCGCCCGGATGCAGTGTCTGCAAGGCTTCGCGCGAAATGCCACGCACGCCCATTACCGCCACGGCCAGCGCGTCACCGAGTGCCAGCGTCATGGTCGTCGAAGTGGTTGGCGCGATATTGGCCGGGCAGGCTTCCCGTGCGTCGGGTAGCACCAGGCGCACGGTTGCAGACCGCATGACCGCGGAATCCACCCTCGAGGCAATTCCAATGATGTTGCAGCCTAACGACTTCGCGTAGGCCATGATCGCCCGCAATTCGGCCGTGTCGCCCGAGTTGGACATTACGATTAGAACATCGCCGGGTACCAACATCCCCAGATCGCCGTGCGCCGCTTCTGCCGGGTGTATGAAAATGGCAGGCGTTCCAGTGGCGGCCAGTGTGGCTGCAATCTTTCGGCCAATGTGGCCGGATTTGCCCATTCCGGTGACCACTACGCGCATTTTTGAAGCGATAATGATTTTGACGGCCTCGGCGAATGGAGCGTCCATCTCCTTAGCCAGTCGATCAAGCGCGCGCGCTTCAATTTGAACGACCGCGCGACCTCTTTCAATCAGATCGAGAGTCGATAGATTGTCTTGCGACTGGAGATACTGATCAGGCTGTATACGCATCCCGTCGGCCTATAATCGTGGTCCCACGCGCAGGCAAGGTCAGCGTCCGCGGAGATGGTGTAATTTCCGGTGTAGGAGACGGTGTGTTTTTGGGGTGGGGCATGCCCCCAAAGCGCGGTGGCTCAGGTGGCCGCCGGGCTCATCGGCATGGTGGAGTTTCCACACTTCACACCGACCGAGGAGTTGATCCCGATGACCGGAGACAGACTATGATCGAAGAGCTCTCTGCGAAGAGCGGCGATCCTGATTAGTTGCGCATGATCGCTGAGAACGTCCTTCAGCTGAGCATGGCGGCCGATGCCGAAGGCCTGACCGGCGCCGGTCGGCACGAACGCAGCGGCGATCGCGCCACCTCGCGCAATGGCTACCCTGACCGCAGTCTGGATACCTAGGCTGGCACGCTCAACCTGAGGCTTCCCAAGCTGCGCACCGGCAGCTACTTTCCGGTTTCTAGAGCTCAAAGATGGTTGAGAAAGGAGCTGGTGGCCATGATCCAGAAAGCGTGGATACCCGCGCTATCTCGATCCGGTGACACGTTTGCCGTGCGAGCCCGAACTGTTGATTGAGCGTATAGCTGGTGGGCATGCCGATATTCGCACGGTGCGGATCGCGCTCAGAGAAATTTTAGGCCGTGCGCGGCTGTTGTTGCGGCGAAGCTGATGCCCAAGTTGCCGAACGTCGATGAGCTGGTCATTCCTGTAACATCGGCCGCCCTTCGAGCCGGGCGATGGCGTGACGAACAACCTTTTCCAGGCCTTCGTCAGAAAAAAAGCCGCCTGGGATAAGGCACTGGTCAATCAGAACCCGGCGAAACGCGAGGAACGTTTCCATGTCGGGTGGGGCCGGATTTTGCCAGAATGCATCCAGTCCATCCTGACAGGTGATGTCTGGTATGTCGTACGCCGCTCGGCCGAGGCACACCACGGGCACACCCATGGCAAGGCCAAGTGTGCCGCTAGTACTGTTGATGGTGACCATCCCCTTAGCCAGCTGTGCAACAGGGACGATGTCGCCCGAAGAGATGAAATCCACCCTGTCCGCGACGCCAAAATGTCCGGCCACGTCGGCCGTTTCCTGCTGCCAGTCGCGCACGCCGTTATCGAGTGGATGCTCCTTTACCACCAGGCGCATATGCGGCGGAGCGTGGCGCGAAAAGGATTCGATCACGAGTTTGATCGCATCGGACACTCCCGCGAATGGAGAATGCAGGCGGATCTGCGCATCGGAATCGAGTTGTAGCGGGAACAGGAAAAACGGCGTGTCCGTGCGCTTGAGCCTCGAGACGAGCTGCGCGCTTTCGCTGGCCCTGCGTTTGCGGCGGCTGAGCTTGCGCAGCCAGCCGATGCCTTCGATCAGCGGCGGCCACGGGCGGTGGTTTTTCCAGTGCGGATAATACCACCGCGTGAACACATCCGCGCAATTGTAGAGCAGCCCTTCGGTCGCGCGGCGTCGAAAGGACGATGTCACCTTCGCGTGCCCGGGCACGGGCGGGAGCGTGGCCGCCATGGTCCGGTACCATGCCGGATCGCGCGAAAGGGACGAGTGACCGTTGACACCCCCCAGTTCAAGTGTGACCCAGTCCGGGCGGATGTACCCTTCTTCGAAAACGTGCACCGGAATGCCCAGATTCCGACTAACCTGCGTGGCGATAAGGTGATGCTGGCGGCAATCTCCGAACAGGACGACGTCGGAGATCCTGTTTTCCTGAAGCAAGTCGGTCAGGAACGCCGGCCAATCGGCCAACGGTCCGCGATAATCGATCCCGCCGGGAAGTCGCCAGAAAGCCCTGTCGCCGCCGTTGAAGTTCACTTTGTAGACAGTGTGCCCGGCGCGGATGAGACCCTTGCCAAGTGCCCGGAAAAGCGGCCCCATCAAGCCCTGGAGCAAGAGGATATTGCCCTTTTTTCCCACAGGCTCAGTAATCTTGGGATAGTTCAATTGCTCAAGCGCAGTTTGGGTGAGGTTACGCATAAATCAGCGCGCTCACCCGATATCCGCGAGATTTAATTCGATGCTTGATGTCAGTCAACATCTTCCATCCCAAAACTGTTTGCTTTCTTCCGATAGCGGACGCAAAAATCGACCGCAAGGAAACTCGATCAAAATGTACGAATATGGTGCTCACCCGGATGACAGTTAACTCCATTGTCGCTACAGCCCTGTAGGTCCGGCCAGGAGATGATCGTCCGGCTGCCTGTGAAGTGAGGGATCAGAGCCAAAGTGTTAGCCCTTGCCGCGGCGCTTGCGGGTTCGATCGCACTGGATGTGCTGGTACGTCCAAGGCCCGATTTTTCCACGTCGCAATATCATCGCAGCCTAACGGGGCTGTGGCTGCATACGCTTCTGATATTGGCGGCGTTTGGCGTTTTCTTGGGGGTAACCGGAAATGATATCGCTTCCGCGGTAGTCGTTCTGGCGCTTATGACGCTGCTGCTGGTGGTTTCCAACGCAAAGAACAGGATGCTGGGCGAGCCGCTGCTGTTCTCCGATCTTTTCCTTATCGCAGCGGTTTTCCGGCATCCCCAGTTCTATCTGTCCGCATTGCGGGCTTGGCAGCGTCTTGCGCTCGCGGGCGGAGCAGTCGCAACGCTAGCGATCCTTGCCCGGCAGCTTATCTGGTTGCCTGCGCCCCATATGATTGGGCTGAGTATGGCGGCGGGGGGACTTGTGGTATTGCGCTTCACGCTGCGTGCCGCGCCGTTTCGCGCCATCATGACTGAACCGGATGCTGATGTGGACGTGCGCCGTCATGGACTGCTCCCTACCCTGTTCGTCTACTGGTCGCGGTGGCGCGACAGCGAGGATCCGCCGGCGATCCCACCGGCACAGCGCCATCGCGACCCGGCGATCGAGCCGCCAGACATCGTCGTTGTGGTCCAGTGCGAATCCTTTGCCGATCCGGCGCATCTGTTTGACAACCCCTCGCTCGAGCTGCGGGGTCTTGCCGCGGCGCGGGCCACGGCCTGGCAAAGCGGCCGCCTGCACGTGAGCGGATTTGGCGCCTACACGATGCGCACGGAATATGGGCTGCTGTTTGGTCGCAGCGAGGAGGCATTGGGCTTCCGGCGTTACGACCCGTTCCTTACTGCGATGGGGGAGACATCGCATGCGCTGCCGAACCGGTTAAGCGCGATGGACTGGCGCAGCCTGTTCCTGCATCCCCACGATATGCGCTTTTACGGCCGCGACCGGATCATGCCGCGCAGTGGGTTTGCGGAGCTGCTGGACGAAGACGGGTTTGCCGCCCCGGCGCCCGGCGAGGGCCGGTACGTTACCGATGCGGCGATGGCTGCGGAAATTGTGGCGCAGGCGCGCAACGCTTCGGCTCGCACCTTGCTTTATGCCGTCACCATCGAAAACCATGGCCCATGGACCGCAGACAAAGACCCGATCGGTGAAGATGGCGATGGTTTGTCTGGCGCACTTGTGCGGCGGTATCTGCACTTAGTCAGGAACAGCGACGCGATGCTCCAGACGCTGATGGCAAAGCTTGCCATGCTGGGGCGGCCCGCCATGCTGGTTTTCTTCGGGGATCATCGGCCAAGCATTCCGGGCGTGAGCATTCCCGGGGGTGACCGTCATACGCCCTATGTTATGGTGCGCTTCGACGCCGAAGGCCGCTCGTTGCGGCGGAGGTTGAGCGACAGGGATATGACGCCGGCCGAACTGCATCACTCCATAGTGAGCGTCATTTCCGGTTCTGACGGGTGAAGCAAGCGGGGATTGCCGCAAATTTCTCCTATGCGATTGCGGTCAATCGCGCAGTGCAGGAGGCGTGAGTGCAAGCAGGACACGATCACGCAGGAAGCGTGGAAGCACGCGGTCAATCAGCCGCAGCGCCGCGAATGGCCAAGGCATGATTAGCATTCCTTGTCCGCGTGCCGCCGCCTTGACGATGCGCCGGGCAGCTTCGTCCGGTTGCATGATGTACGGCAGGTGACCCGGCACGCGGCGTGCTGCAGCAGTGTTGATGAAGCCCGGTGCTACGAGCGTGACCCGGACACCATATCGCCGCACTGCGAGGCGCAGCCCGTCGGCAAATCGCGCAAGGCCAGTCTTGGAGCCCGTATAGGCGGTTGCGAACGGCAGCGAGTGAAATGCGGCTGCGGATCCTATGAGGATGATATTGCCGTTGCCCCGCGCGGCCATCCGCTCGGCCATGCAGGCCGCCATTGCCGCCGGGGCGATGAAATTGACGAGCGCAGCGCGGGTTACAAGATCGGGCCGTTCCACCCGTTCTCCCGGCTCGCGGATGTCACCGATACCGGCGGCAAACACGGCGATGCTGAACCGGTCAAGATTGTCGTCCTCGGTCAAGGCCGCTATGGTGGCATCAACGTCTGCCAGATCGAGTGAACGGATCCGCACGGCAGCCCCGTGCGCGCGGCATCGGGCGGCGGTCGCTTCGAGTCGGGGCACATTCCGGCCCCACAAGGACAAAGTTGCGCCGACGTGCGCATACTGTTCGGCCAGCGCGCCGCCCAATTCGCCCGAAGCACCCACGATCAGGGCGGTTTGCGGGTTGCCGGCGAGGGGCCGCAGCTTCGACATCTCGACCATTGCGGATGGATTGCGCAGTCTTGGCCAGCCGTCAAGCGGAGGCGGCAACATGAACTATCCGCATGTCAAATTACTGCAGAATGGTTTTACAATTTAAGGAAATACACGATCTGCGGGCCATTCTACTCTTAAGCCGCATCCCATCGAAACCGCCATGTTTTGCTTGACACTGCGGCGCGCAACCTGTTTGGATTTGTCCAATGTATCAACGTGGACAGAATCCGCAACGCGAATCCTTGTTTCAGAACAGGTGGCTCGAAGCGCTAACCGTGATCTCTGTGCGGTGGTTCGCTGCGATATGGTGTGTGGCGCTTTGCCTCATCGTCTGGTTTGGCTGGGGGACGGCGAGCCCGCTCGTCGCGATCGGACTGGTGCTGGCCGGTTTTACCGTTTGGGGTTGTTTCGAATACGTCGCCCACCGGTACTTTTTTCACTGGAAGGTGCAGTGGGAGCCGGCCAGGTCGGTGGTCTACGTGCTGCATGGCAATCACCATGTTACCCCCAACGATCCGCTGCGCAACCTGATGCCGCCCATCATCAGCTTTCCGATCTCCGGATCGGTATGGGCAGGGTGTGCGGCATTGATCGGCGCGGCGGGTACGTGGCTGTTTCTGGGCTATATCCTAGGCTACATCATTTACGACATGACCCATTATGCTTGCCATCAGTGGCCGATGCGCGGCGCGCTGGGGCAGTTGCTGAAACGGCATCACATGCGCCACCATCACATCAGTGAAAATGGCAATTATGCGATCAGCGTGATCTTCCTTGATCGCCTGCTCGGCAGCAGGATCTGAACGGTCCGGCAAACCCGTAGCATGCCGTATCCTCCGGTGAAGCCAGACTTTCTCCATTTCCGGGGCGGGCGACGCAGCTACTTGTCAATCGCCGCTCGTGATAAGCACAGACATCAATTCGATGTCAGGGAAAAGAGGTGGCCATCCCCCATATTAATATGCCATGTCATAGACGCGATCCGGCTCGAGACGGAACTGGGCTGGCGCGCGCAGGAGAATTTTGACAGCGGCGCCGAGAGGACGGTGCGCTGGGGGCTCGACAATGAATGGTGGTGGAAACCGTAGTAAGATCGTTATGATGGCCAGAGGTTGGGGCTGAACAGGCTTCTGCTTCTGGGCCTGCCGCCGGGGTCGCCGCATGAGGATTGCCGTCACCGGCAAGGCGGGGCAGGTCATCACCAGCCTACCCGACGCGGGGCGGCTGACGGCCATGAGTGATCGCGCTGGGGCAGCCAGAGCTAAACCTCGCGGCCCCGCCTCTGTTTTGAGCTCGCTGGAGGCGGCTGCGCCGGATACCATCGTTTCGGCAGCGGCTTTTCGGCGCACCGATGCAGAGGTGGACGGTTCGTTCCAGATCCATTTCGCGGCCGGGCTCGCCGGTCAGGAGTTGTGCGGTCGCAGCCATGTAGTGGGCGGCAAGCTGCTGTGCGGTCAGTTCGATCATGTCATCTGTCCTCATCAAGAGATTGATGGTTAACCAGGCGGCCTGCCGCCTGATCTTCCTTTTTTTCCGCCCCTTTCAAGGCGGCATTTTCTCTTCTCTTTCAGATGGTTGGTGCGAGCGCGCCGATGCGCGCGGTTTCGGCCGCGAAGGCGTTGCGCAGGGTGTCGTCGCGGTAAGCGAGCCAGTCTTGGTGATAGGGCCGGTGGGCGCAATTTTCGGCGATGAAGGTTGTGAGCCGCATTTTTGCTTCGAGCGCCGAGGCGCCTTCGCCCGCCATGTCGCGCCAGAGCATGAGGATCATGCACGTGGTTAATACGTCGCCTTCGGCGACCGCGCGGACCGACGACCATTTACCATGTTCCATCAGCCGCGACACGAGGTCGGCGCGGCAGACCGTCTTGACCGGAATGGACAACCGCGCGGCCACTTCGGCGAGATGGACGGGACCGGCTCCCGCGCAAACCTCGCTCATCAGGTCGCGATGGCCGGATTCGTGCCGTCGCCATGGTGAGAGCAGGCCCTTCAGGGCGTCAGGTACGCGCAGGCCTGACGTCATGGCAGCCATCAGCATGCGCGGCAGATCGACATGGAAGCCGCCCCAGGTGACGAGTTCAACCGCGCCGAGCTGCCGCATATCGTTAAAGAATGCCGTTAAGATCTCGGCCTCATCCTGCTCCGGCAGGCCTCGGCTTTCGAGCCGAAGAGGACGCAGGCCATCGCCTGCATCGGACAGGACCAGCCAGGAGAGGGTGACGAGGCGAAGGACCGGCCAGCGCGGCGTCACGCGCGGGTCATTCGATGCGTCTGCCGGTTTGCCTGTGGGCCGATCGTCTGGTGCGAAGCGCTCGGTCGCCTGGTAGCGCGCATGGGCTTCGGTATCATAGGTAAATTCGCCATCCAGGACGACGATGAACCGGGGCGAGGCAGCCTTGAAGGCACGGGCGGGATCGATATGCATGGGATATTCTCCAAAAAGATGGGTGCGCTGACAGGAGGCCGAAGCTGATCGGCAGCGTCTGAAGCTCAGCCATCGGTGCGCGAAACGATGAGGCTGGAAGACCCCCGGCACGACGTGGCGCATCGTGCCGGGGGCAGTGAAAATCGTCAGTCGATGATCAGTCCTGGTCGGAAATCGGCGTGGCCGCGCGCCATTTGTCCAGCGCGTGCACCGCTCGCGCCGCGATCGGATCCACATCGAAGTCGGCAAACTGCCTCGCCCAGGCCAGCCAGCCAGCGATCGCTTTCTGTTTCAGTTGCGGGATCGCGATCTCGGCATCCGGCAACAGCGACAAGAGCACCGTCGAGTGGCAGTCCGCGACCTGAACGCCAGCATCGCAGATGCAGGGTACCGGTAGCGCGCGGGCCTGACGCAGATACCATGTGTCGGCTGCGGGCAGTTCCCGCCAGCGGCCTGCGGTATCGCCCACCGCCGCCACCAGGAGGGGATGTCGTTCCGGATCGGCGAGCGCGGCCAGACGCCGTGCCGCTGGCCACCATTTGTCCCAGGTGACGATCGCGCCATCGTCCGGCACCCGATCATTCAGCCAGTCCAGCAGATCGGTGACGATGTCTCCTGGCTGAAGGTAAGTTGCATCGGCTTCTATGCCGAAGCCGCCGTCGATGTCCGGCTGGACCGATAGCAGCCTATGCCAGCTAATATCCGGCAATCCGGACGGTGGCGCATGCCGTGACAGCAGCCTGCGGTGCGCAAGCTGATGGCGATACTATGGAGCGCAAAGCCCCGATGCGTGATCGAGAGATCGATCAATTCCATGGGAATATCCTTCGATAGAGTCGCGCGCGCAGGCGCGGCGGGCGGATCAGCCAGCGATGGGAGAAAGGTTGCGCTCATGCGCGCGGGTGGAGGCGCGATCCGTGTCGCGCAGCCACTGCACCAGATGTCCGTGGAGAATCGTTGCCAACTCCCTGCCAAGACCGCTCTTGCGTTCGATCGCCGCTACCGTCATCCGCCATGTCGCGATCGCATCGATCTCGGCATCCACGGCGATCTGGTCGATGTCGCCCTTGACCCAGGCGACGAAGCGCCTTCTTTCTTCGACCTGAAGGCGGATGATGGGCTGGTTACCCCTGCCTGTCAGGCTGCGGAAGCCGGAGGAATAGACGACGTCCGGCAGCTGGCTGAGTAATTCGACAACGCGGCCCGGGCCGTACATTGACAGGGTAGCCTGATCGTCGCTCAGGCGATCATCGATCCACGCGAGCAACTCCTGAGCGGGTTGATTGGGCCGCAGGATGCAGGAGGAGAGGTCGAAGCTGACCTGTCCGGCGACGACTTTCACGGTCAGCGCGGCAGCGCCGACCGCAATGTCGCCACTGGCGGTCGGATGACCGGCATTGATGGTGACGGGAGTAAATGCAGTGATGGTATGAGATGGGAGCATGGTGGTCTCCGATGGGCACACGACCGCACACCGCCCTTAGGACGGTGAGGTGATCATGGGCTGGCTGGGATACCGGCGTTGCCGGTGAGTGAATGAAGGCTGGAAGCAGCGCAGGCTTTGCGCCTGTTCTATTTTCCTTCTTCCAAAACCTTCGTTTCCACTGCTTCAACAAATCCGCCAGCGGCGCCTTTTCCATGCTGCCGACATGCTTGCAGCACCGATTCCGTGACGCCGATGCGGGCGTATCAGCGCCTTAGCGAACCCCTCGGCGCGGCCTGTATTTGGCGCTGGAGATGCAAGCGCCGCTGTTCTTCGGATGCTCGGGCCGCCGGGGCAGGCTGTTCCACTGCAGCAGGCGGTGCCACCGGGGCGGCCGTCTCTGCTTCGACGGCGACCTTTGCAGGCGCGTGGCGTTCATGATGGGCCGACGCCTGTTGCCGAAGATCATTCAGTCAGTTCGCATCAAGCAGATTGACGAACGGTCGTGCCGCAGCGTCCGTCATAATCAGGGCGGCGGTCTTGTCGCGATCTTGCGCACAGGTCGGATCCTTTTCTGCCGCCTCGCATGCCATCAGCCAGGCGGCAACCAGTTCCGCTTTGTCGTTTCTCGGACCCTCAACCGATGGGGTAATCGGCGTCTGGCTTGGTCGCGAGGGACGCTGGATCGCGGTCGGCTCCGCCGCTTTCGTGGGTGCAGGAGCGCTGGCAGGCGTTATGCGGACCGGCTCGATCTTGGGCTGGAGGGTTTTGGCCAGAGGCGCTGCGGGAGCTGGAACCGCCGGGCTGTTCTTGGGAAGCTCGGCTGTAGGCGTTGAAGTGACGGCAGGCGCAGACGGAGCGGGCACTGATGGGACGGACGCGCGGAGCTTCTCCTGCGTTCGATATATGCCCGCGAGGCGTTTCTGTGCCGCTGGCGACTGGAGATCGGCTGGAGCGATGCCGAGGCGAGCAGCGTCTGCGTCGCTGATGCGCAAATGCTTGCCCTCTGTCAGCACGGCCAGCCCGCGCTTCGAGATTTCGTCGATCACCCGGTGCACATTGGGCAAAGCAGTTTGCCGAGCGAGTGCCTGGGCAGCACGGCCCGCTTTCTGAGCAGCGCGCAGGCGATCCTGCACGGCGGGATCGATGCTATAGCGGCGCAACCCATCCTGCATGGCGGGATCGCGATGGGCCAACGTCCACTCGTCCTTGGGCCCTGACGGGATCGTCAATATGCCCGGCGCCGCCTCGACCGCTTCTACGATCCTGGCGATGAGTCTGTTCTGCCGGTCGCGGATGCGATCAAGCCGGTTCAACTGCTTGACCGAAGCGGTGGCCAGCATCATGCGGTCCAGTTCGTCGAGCTTGAACGGCTCGACACGGCCGTCGCGCCGGACCAGGCGGCGGCGGTGCCCTTCGATACGACTGAGCCAGCCATCAACCTCCGTGCTGCGTGCTTGCGCGGTCAGCGCGCGGCGCTGTTCGGCCGGTTCAGGCGTGAGCGGCACGTCAGCCGGAACATGCGGCATGGTGGCGGGAATGCTCTGCCCGACACCTGACGCTTCATCCAGGCGCGCTGTCGCCTGCGGAGCGGGAAGAATCCTTGCCGACGCCCTGGACCGAACCAATCCCGCCTGCAGGACACCGAGATCGAATTGGGCCTGTTCGCGCGCAATCTGCGCATCGACATGGAGGTCGAGAGCGAAGCTAGTTTCCGCCGCGAACTCGCGGTCAATCTCCTCCAGATAGGCCTTTGCTTCATTACCGCGCTGGGTGAGCGCCAGATAGCGCGGATGCTGCGCAGGGTCTTTGCCTGCCGCCTTCCGCTTGGCGGCAAAGTCAGCGGCATGGCCCGCCATGTCGCGGGCGGTGCGCTCCGCGTTGCTGCGCGCCATGGGATGCAGGATGTTCAGCAGGACGTCGCTGGTGCGCGCCGCGGCACGACCCTTCTCCAGCTGCTGTTCCAGTTCCGTGATTTCCTTGAGCGCCTTGTCGTCTTCGGCAGCCATAGCGCGAAGCGTCGCCACCCGGTCGGCGTCATCCTTGTCCTGCTGATCATGAAACTGCACGAGCTGGCGTAGCTTCCACCGCCAGCCCTTCTCCGCATTGCCCAGTTCTTTTTTGGGCGCTGCTCCACAGGCGGCGAGAAACGCTGCCTGTGGGCCAAGATGGATCTGCGGTTCAGCTTCGATGCCCATCTCGGCGAAGGTTCGCGAATCATAGCGCCGCCTGGATTTGACCATGGCGAGCTCGACATTCACGGCATCCGCGAAGAGCTTGCGCATGTGGCTCGGCCATTCACGGCGGCCCACATCTTTGTCTTTGGGCCGGCGATGGGGATATGTTTCCCTCGCATTGCGCGATGCCGATTTATGCTGGGCCGCAATGGTGAAATCCCACTCGCCACCGATCAGTTCGCACGGGCGATCATAGAAGAGCAGGTGGAAATGCCAGTTGCGATCATGGTTGGCCGCCGTGGGCACATGCAGGGCGAGATAGTAGCGCAGCTTTCGCTTATCGAGTTCCGCTGCCAGGGTAGCCAACACGCGCTCGCATCCCGCCGGTCCCAGTTCGTGGGGCAGTTCGCCGGTGATGCGCCGCTGCACGATGCCGCCCCGGCCTTCGCGTACATGGATGGCTGCGCCAACCTTCTTCTTGAGCCAGGCGGCTATGCCCTCGATGTCGGCCTCGATCTGAAAGGGATGGGCTCTGGTAACGGCATTGCCTGACTGCCGCACCCGATAGCGTTCGGGATCAGCGACTATCGCTTCGATTGCGCCCTTCAGTCCTGCCGGGATGGTGTCGTCATCCGCCAGCGCCAACAGAGCCTCGGCGTCGAACGATTTGGCAAGGCAGATGCCGTCGGGATGGCCTTCGCGCTCATGCTTCACTACCTGAGCGAAGAAGGTGGCGGCATCGCCGGGTATGTTGGTGAGAATGACGGGCTTGCCGCTTATGTCGATCGCGAGCGCCATGCCGCGCTCGACATAAGCGATATGGGCGACAGCTTCATGGGGCACCGCGCCAGGCTGAGCTGCATCCGCCGCTGAAGCCACGGCTTCGTCTCGGCCGACATAGCCGACATGACCAACCGGATCGGCCAGTTTGCCGTCATTGCTGTGGCAAGTGCCGCCCACGCCTTTGGTCACTCTCGTCAGTTCGAAATGGAAGGACTGGCGGCCATCGGCTGTGGTAGGACGCCCCTGCGGCGCGCGTGGCAAGTGGAAGCGCGCCGGCGCCAATTCCATGGGCCGCCTTTCGCGCTTGGCCGGCGCGATGGCATGCTCAGCTTCTTGAACGAACCGAGGGCGCTTCAGCTTGAGGACATTGGTTTCGCGGCCCGTGATGTCGTCGTCCGATCGGGCAGTCGCGCGATCGCGATATTTGTGGATCGCCGCCCGGGCGAGTTCAGCCTGTTTGGCTGCGAGAGCGGCTGAAGGCTCGAAGTCGAAGGCGAGTTGTTGCGACATGAACAATATTGTCCATGATCAACATCGTTGAAGCAACGGATAAATGCTGATAGCCGTAAGTCCAGTTTGTAGGATGAAATGGCAAATATCACAAACGGCGATAGCCGCCGCTGACGTGAGGAAGCGAATAATCGTGAAACGACCACTCGCCAGAGTTCCCCTCTAACTGCTGACTGCATCAGCGTCAGAGGTATTGCGCAACTTTTAGGGCATGGGGACTGGTTCCCATTTGTGGTCAATGAAAACTCTTGTTCTAGGACTTCTCCGGGAAAGCCGTTTTTGCGGCTTGGGCCGGGTTCGTGCGCGAGTCTGCGGACGGCGCGCAGTGCCTGCTGCGCTGCTATTTTCAATGCTGGGCACATGAGAACCGCCAGGAAAAGGACCGGCGTCGACTTTTTATCGCCCATTTCAGGGAAGGGGCATTTTTCCCCCTGAATGGGCGATAAAAAGTCGATTGCGGAATGCCGCGCCAAATTTCGTCGCGACAGCAGAGAAAAATGCGCGCGCCTCTGGCGGGAAGTGTCGGACCATCCTATCAGGGAATGGGTGACCCAGAACGAGCACCCCGATCCGCCCCATGAAGAGCCAGTTGCCGGCCGGATGACCGCATCCGTGCTTCGGATCATCGGCATATTGCTGGGGTCGATCGCCCGGATGCGATCGCCCTGGCTCTGGCTGCTTGTCGAGTGGTTGGCCTGGGCGGTCCGTCGGATCGTCGAATTCCTCAAGGCGATGGCAGATCAGGTCTCGCTCGCCGACCCGTCGGCATGGCGTGTGCGGCGGATGCTGACCGCGCCGCCGCATCGCTGGGCAGCGCCATAGATCCTGCTGCTGGCCAATCAGGCTGCATCGGTCAGCGGCATTACCTGCCGCATGTTTGGAATTCTGCCCCGGCCGCCGCTGTATCATTAGTACAAAGCGTATAATCCGTACAACGATACAGACCGTACAGCGGGCGAGGCATAATGCTCGGAATATCGAAAAATGAAGAAGCTGTTTCAGGAAGATGTGGATCCCGTCTGCGATGAGCTGCGCGCCTCGGGCGTGCCGATGAAGGCGATCAACGGATCGCTCGTCTGGACGAAGTTGGGCAGCGTGGGTTCGCGCAGCACCGCCTATGTCATGGTGCGTGACTGGAAAGAGAGACGCGCGGACAGGTCGGTAGTGCAGCCGCTGGTGGGGCGCAGGGATCTGATCGCTGCGGTGGAGCGCATTGCAAGCGGGGAGCTGGATGTCGAGCGTCAGGCGACGGCCACCGAAAACGCTGCCTTGCACGATGAAGTCGACGCGCTGCGGCAGGAGTGTGACGACCTGGTCAAGGCGATTGCCGAACTCGAAAGCATCAGCGTCAGGCAGACCGAGGTTATCGGCGCGCTGGGTGTGGAAGTAGACGAACTCAAGGAACAGCTGCAGTCGGCTGTGCTTGAGGGTAAGGTGCTTGCCGCCTACCGTGAGCGGCTGATGCTCATTCACGGGGGCGGACAGTCGGCGGTAACGCTCAAGCGCGATCAGGAGGATCGCACCGAAGAGGCGGACGACGCTCCGGGGCTATTCGATCATTTGCGGGAATGAATGCGCCCGGCAGCATGTTCATCATGCTGCCGCCGAACTGGATCTTTGGCGCGAGCGGGATCGTCGAAGAATAATGGCCCTCATCCCCGCCCACGACATCTGTTCGGCAAGCGACCTTGCCGGATGACAAAAATGGGCGTCGGTGCTGATACAAACCTGCTTCGCCATACGAAGCGCTATCGAATATTATTCGGCCGATCTGCTGGAGCGGGTAGCGGGGATCGAACCCGCATCACAAGCTTGGAAGGCTAGTGCTCTACCATTGAGCTATACCCGCCCGCAGGCGCAGCGCCCTGCCATTTTTCTAAGGTATCCGTCAACACTAAAACGCGGCTTGCATGAAAGGCTCGAGCCTGCATGCATAGAACAGTTCAGGTCGTCCATCGCTGCCTGCCGTCGTTGTCGGCCCACAGGATATAGGAAGGACGGGATGGCCGTTGCTTTGACAAACAACATTCGATGCCTTCCGCGATTCATCGCGACGCGCTGTAGCGCCGACTTCAATTAATCGCACGGCGGACCTAGGTTCGGCCATCAGTTGCAAGTAGCATCCGCGTCACGCGTTCGTGAACCGATCCCCTTGATGCGGATGCGCTTGTCGCTTTCCGCAACTTGACCAACGATATGGTCGATGCCGCTCTTTCCATTTCGGCCGATGGAAAACAGCTTACTCTTTCCAACAGCAGCTGATATTGCGCCTCCGTCGCGCGGACCTGGCCACATAGGTGAATGTAGGGCACTTGGTACTTTTCAAACGTCCGCCGCATCCATTTTGCTGGCTCCGCGCTCGTCATGCTGAGCCGTGAGAGGATGTCGTTCGGGGTTAAGAGAGCGGCCCCTTCGCTGATAGCTGGACAATTCTTTCGCGCCTCGTCACGGTCTGCATCGATTTGGCTCCGATGCCCAGGGTGCGGAGGTGCAGGCTTCTGTGAGGACACGCGATCGACGGGCGATGCCGTCCGCACACCACCAGGCGGCATTATTATTTCGTCCTTCATCCCTTCTCTCGCAACCCCGCGTCTCGGGCTTTGATGAAGTTGCGATCGCTGTCCAGGAAGGCAGTCAGCATTGCGGGGATGAGTTCGACCACCGGTTCCTCTATGCCATAGGCCTGCGCGTAGATCGCGGCATAGTCGCGCAGGGCATTCTGCAGGTCCGGCGTTATGGTGATGGCCAGCTTGACCGGTGTCCTGTCCGGCAGTTTGGCCAGTTTCAGATCTGCCATGCCTATTCTCCTGTCGACACCCGCCAGGGCGTGAGGATGAGATCCCGGCTAACCAGAAGGCGTACAGGCGTCCCGGGTCGGACCGTGAGCGTCGGCTGGATGTCGAGATTGCGCGAGGTGATTTGTTCGCCAGCACGCGCCACGTTCTGCTGGGTCGATTCCCGCATCGCCTCGACAAGGTCGCTCTCGTCATCGATCGTCAGTTCCGAGCCGACGCCAAGGAGGGTTGCGATCGCCACTCCCTTGAGCAGAGACCAGCTGTGAAAGTCGACCTTGTCGGCAAGCCCCGCATATCCCGCCGCGTCCGTCGCCGGAAAATTGTCGAGGCGGAGCGAACTTCCATCCGGCAGTGTGAGCCGCTGCCAGATCACGAGCGCGCGTCGCTGGCCGAAGGCGACGACATTGTCATATTTTCCGACAAGGCGCGCACCCTGCGGTACGAGCAGGATCTGGCCGGTCACGCTGTCGAACACATTCTGCGTCACCTGCGCCGTGACGAGTCCAGGCAGGTCGGAGCTCAGCCCGGTGATCAGGCTTCCGGGAATGATGCTCCCGGCCGCCAGGAGATAGGGTGATGGCGGCGGCACCAACATGGATGTGTTCAGGTCGCTGCCAGAAGCGGGACGCTCGGTGAACGCCACCTTGCGATCCTGGGAGGCTGCTGGCGTCCCGGCATCCGGTCCAATGCTTGCGGGCGGCGCTGGCGGCACCTGGGTGATGTGATCGGTGGTTTTTGTCTGGACAAGGACGCCGGATTCCCGGGCTGCCTTCAGCTCCGCCAGCTTGGCCAGCCTTTCGGCTTCCGGGGCGTCCGCAGTCGATCGACCGCCGCCCGATGCATCGTCGGCGTCCATATGCTGTTGCCGGGCGCGCAGGATAGGTCGCCCAAGGTCGCCCGGCAGGGGCGGTCCCAGTCTTGGAGCGTCACCATAGCCTGCCGGTAGGTCGGCTAGGGCATCGCCGGGATTGACCGATGGCTTGGAAAGCTCGCTCTCCGAAGCTACCTGCCGGAACACCTTGGGCTTGAGGGCCATCCATGCGACGCCCATCAGGCTGGCCGATCCTAGGGCCGCAATGCCTATAACGGCACTGCGGCGAAAGTGGATGGCTCTCATCGGTTGCGCTCGCAGGACCAGGGTCTCTGGTTCGACCTTCGCCTGCGATGGGGCCGACTGGCTCGGGGAGCCGACTGCGGTCATGCACCCCTCCTGCGCTTGTGGTTCTCTATGCGGGTGATGCGCACAACCTCCTGCTTTTTGAGGCCGAGCCGCAGTTCCGCCACGCCGAACAGCCGATCGACGATGTAATAGCGCTCGCGTAGGCGGTAGTTGACGAGTTCAGCCTTGCCGTCCGGGCCAAGGAGGAAAAGCGGCGGCGCATCGCCCTGGGCGAGCGCGGGCGGGAATTCGATATAGGTCTGGCGGCCATCGTCAAAGGCGCGCAATGGCCTCCAGGGCGGCCGGTCGCCCGAGATCGCATAGTCGAAGTTCAACCGAGCTATGTCGAGGCCGGATGCCACGGGGGCTGCGGCGCGCGCGGCCTCCGCCTTCCGCTTCAAAGCAATGAGGTCATCCTGCGGATAGGTCCAGCTTATGCCTGCCATCGCCGTCGCCGCGGTGCTAGCGAGGCGCAGGTGATAGGTCCGCCGGTTGGTCGTGATGACGAGGTTGGTCGTGAGCCCGGCGGAGAAAGGCTTTACCAGGATGTGCGTGCGCTTGGCCTCGCCATCGCCACTGCCATCCACGCCGGAAGTGGTGTCGCCGATCACCCAGCGCGTCGTGTCGCCGCTGGCTACCGCGACGAGAGTCTCGCCAGGCTGCAGCGCGATGTCCGTAACCGATCCTGGCGCCGCATAGACCTGGAAGATAGCGCCGTCGGCGAACGGATAGACCTGGATCGCATTGATAAAGCTTTGAGCCGTCGGCTCAGCCGTCGCCTTGCGGTTGGCCGAGGCGACGCCGCGGAGGGACGATGAGAAAGTCTGCGCATCGGCCTGCGGGGCGGAAAGCATGATGGCGGACAGGAGAATGGAGCAGGTCTTCATGGCTGAGACTCCTGGCTGTTCTGGATGGCGGCTCCCGCCAGCGCTGGTGCGGATGGGGAACCAGGGGTTTGGCCGGGCTGGGCTGGTGGGCGGGGCGCTGACGGAGCGGTGTCTCCGTCGAGTTCGCGGCTCCAGTCGATCGCATCGACATAGATGCCGAGCGGATTTTTCCGCAGCATGTCGGCACTGGCGGGCGCCTTGGTCGTGATCGTCAGGATCGCGGTCCATCGGCTCGTTCCGGACTGCGCTCCCCTTTCGAAAACACTCTCGGTCCATTTGACCTGGAACGACTTGTCGGAGGCACGCACGACGCTGGTGACCTGGACCGACACGGTTCGCTCACCGACATGGGCGAAGGGGGAGGCCGCGCGGGCATATCCGCCGAGAAACTGCGCGCCCCGCCTGGTTGCAAAATCATAGGCGTCGAGCCAGCCGCGCCGCATTAGCACGGGATCGAGCGACACCGAGCGGATGTTGGTAATGAAGCGGGCCAGGTGCCAAGCGACCTGCGGATCGGTCGGCCTATAATCCACATCGGCCGCCTGCACGGCGCGAGCCTCGCCGAGCCGGTCGACCTCGACGACATAGGGGACGATCCGGCTCTGCAGCGACTGCCAGGCAAGCGCCGCCGAGGTGCCTGCAGTCAGGAACAGGCAGCCAAACGCCATCAGCCGCCAGCTGTGCGCCTGGACGCGAGCCGATCCGATCCGCTCGTCCCAAAGCTGGCCCGCTCGCTGGTAGGGCGTCTCGGGTGGCGGCGTGCGCCCATAGCGCTGCATGCTTCGCTTGAAGAACATGGCTTAGTCGTTCCTTTCTTTGATGTCGGGCATGGCGGAGCCACCGCCGCGGTCGCCCTGGCTGATGGCGTGGACGGCAAGCTGGCGGCGATGGCGGCTGGTCTGTTCGCTGCGCATCGCGGCCGCCCAGGCTGGCGCGCCAGTCTCCCCGCCGCCGCTCGCCGGCGACGGGGAGTTTTTGTTATTGAGCGCATTCCAAGCCGCCCGCCGACCGCTCGTCGCGGCTTCGCCAAGACCGAGGGCACTGCTGGTGCGGGCGCGCGCCGCATTGCCCGCGGCTTCCGCGACGCCGGAGAGGCCAGCACCGATCGTGGACTTGCCCGCTTGTTCCTGTCCCAGCTGGTAAGCGGTGGATGCAGCGGAGCCCATCGTCGTGCCAGAGCGGATGGCGCTGAGCGCTCCGCCACCTGCGAGGCGCGCTCCTCCGACGGCCGCGCCACCAGCCATCATCGCCATGCCTCCCGCACCCATGGTCGTGCCGATGGCGGCGCCAGCGCCGAGCTGCGGCGCGCCCGACACGAGCCCTGAGGCGATCGATGGCCCGAAGATACCGAGCCCCAGCAGTGAGAGGCTGGCGAGCACCAGGCTCATGGCTTGGCCGACATCGGGCTCCTGGCCCTGGAGGGCGTCGGTGAACTCGGTGAAGAAATGGGAGCCGATGCCGACGATGACGGCGAGCATCATCACCTTGATGCCGGAGCTGACCACATTGCCCAGCACGCGCTCGGCCAGGAAGCTGGTCCGGTTCCAAAGCGCGAATGGCACGAGGATGAAACCCGCAAGGCTCGTCAGCTTGAACTCGAGGATGCAGACGAACATCTGCACGGCGAGGATGAAGAAAGCGATTATCACCAGCGCCCAGGCGAACAGCAGCACCATGATGGTGAGGAAATTATCGAAGAAGGTCGTAAAGCCGACCATCTCGCTCGCCTGGTCAAGAAGCGGCCAGGCTGCCGCGAAGCCGGTGCCCGCAAGCCGTCCGGGCTTGAGGAGATCGTCGGCCGAGAGCATGCCGCCACCGGCGGTCAGTCCTGCCTGCGCGAACGAACGGAAGATGATGTCGGCCAGCGTCGAAAAGCGGTTCAGGATGAACGCGAATGCGCCCACAAAGAGGATTTTCCGCAAGAAACGGCCGATGACATCGTCCTCGCCGCCCATCGCCCAGAACAGCCCGGCAAGCGTGATGTCGATGCCGATCAGCGTTGCGGTCAGGAAGCCGACATCTGGACCCAGCAGGCCGAACCCGCTGTCGATGTACGTGATGAACGCAGCCAGGAAGCGGTCGATGACATTGAGGTCGTTCAAGGGGCTGCCTTCCTGGTGACTGTGAGGATGTCGCGGGGCGCGGCGGGGGAGCAAAACCACGCCCCGCGACGGCGACCGGCGGCGAGAGGGCGAGCCGCCGATCGCTGGTGACCAGACCGGGCCAAGGGCCCGAGGGGTTAGTCGGGCGTGTAGGCCGATCCGGAACCGAGGAACTTCTTGGTGGCAGCGCGTGCTTCGGTCGCCTGCGTCGCGCGCCGCGCCTGCTCGACCGCCTCGCTGCGGAACTGCGCGGCCATCATGTGCTGGAGCTGGAACTGCTGCTTGGCGGTGAGCGCGAGGAGCTGGTTCGTCGCTTGCTGGGCTGCAAGTGAACCTTGCGCGCCCTGGCTCCGCGCAACGATCTGGCCAAGCGCCTTGCTGTCGCTCTGGATATTCTCGACGACCTGCGCCTGCACCGTCATCGTCTGGCGGAACGCGCCCATGCTGGCATCGAGGCGGGTCCGGGCATCGCGGACTCGCGCATCGCTGCGCAGCGCCGAGGAAAAGTCCTGGGGGAAGAGTGACTGGAACCTGTCGTCAAGCTGGTCGACCCGGAAGTCGATCGCCTGCGCCCGGCCCATGAGCCTGTCGATCTCGGTGAGCTTTTGACGAAGGGCATCGAGTTGCGGGAAATCGATGCGGCTCAAGTTCCTGCCCATGTTGACCAGCATCTGCGCCTCGTTCTGGAGTTGCTGGATTTGCTGGTTGACCTGCTGGAGGGTGCGCGCGGCGGTCAGGATGTTCTGGGCATAATTGCTCGGATCGAACACGGTGATGGCCTGCGCGGGCGTCGCCGGCATCATGGTGCAGAGGGCAAGGCTGCCGCCTGCGCCCAGGCCGAGGACGGCCGCGACCAGATGCCTTTTGGCGGGGATATGCATCAATTGTCTCCTTGGGTTTCGTAAGCGGAAAAGGCAGCGGCGATCTCGGCCGCCCATTCGAGGCCGGCGTCGCGCAGGAAGGCTTCCGCGAAGCCGTCGCGACCCTGTTCGGCGAGAATGGTGTCGATCCGGGCCTGCGCGGCGGGGTCGGACGAGCCACACAGCGCGACGGCGAGCGGGCCGAGGCTAAGCTCGAACAGCCGGTTGCCGCGCGCGGACTGGAGGTAATAGTGCCGCTTGGGCGTCGCCCGCGCGATCAGCTCGATCTGCCGGTCATTGAGGCCGAAGCGCTGATAGATGTCATGGCCCTGCGGCTCGATCGCGCGGTCATTGGGAAGCAGGATGCGCTGCGGGCAGCTCTCGATGATGGCTGGCGCAATGGCCGAGCCGGCAATATCGGCGAGGCTCTGCGTGGCAAACAGCACCGCCACATTCTTCTTGCGGAGCACCTTCAGCCATTCGCGGATGCGTGCGGAGAAAAGCGGATGGTCGAGGAAGATCCAGGCCTCGTCGAGGATCAGCAGCGTCGGCCGGCCGTCGAACCGCTCTTCGATCCGGTGGAAGAGATAGGTCAGCACCGGCGCGACCGCCGAGCCCATGCCCATCAGTGCCTCGGTCTCGAAACATTGCAGGTCGCCGAGGGCCAATTGTTGTTCGGCAGCATCGAGCAGCCGGCCGTGCGGTCCTTCGAGCGTATAGGGCTGGAGCGCGGTGCGCAGTGCGTTCGACTGGAGCAGCAGGGCGAGCCCGGTCATGGTCCGCTCCTCGCGCGGCGCGGACGCCAGGCTGCTGAGGCCCGTCCAGATCGCCTCCTTCACTTCCGGCGTGACCGGCACATTCTCATGCGCCAGCAGCGCGGCGATCCACTCCGCCGCCCAGCTCCTCTCGCCCGACTGGTCGATGCCGGCGAGAGGCTGGAAGGCCTCGCATCCGCCGTCGCCCTCGTCCGATCCCAGCGCATGATGCGTGCCGCCACAAGCGAGCACTGCTGCCCGCGCGCTATTGCCCTTGTCGAAGATATAGACCTGCGCGTTCGGATATCCTGATCGGAGGCAAATCTAGTGGCTTGCGCCTCGATGTCTTGGAGGGGACGCTGCTCCACGGGCCGGTGTCGCTTCGTTACGACTTCTCAGGGGTCGGCGACATCAAGCCGTTGCTCGCGCCGCTGCGGGCCTTTCATAATCTCTGTCGTACGGGCAGATTGTCTCTCCCGCTCCCGCGAAAGCGGCAGCGGGACCGACGGGTCGTCGATGCGCTGCGGACGCATGATGCCCTCCAGGCAGGTGCCAGCATACGCGACGTCGGTATATTGTTGTTCGGCGCGCGGCGGGTGGCTGAGGAGTGGGGCGCGCCGGGAGAGGCGCTCAAGTCACATTGCAGGCGGATGATTGCCTTGGCGCGGCGAATGGCGGGAGGAGGGTGGCGGGGGCTTCTGTGCTAATGTAGTTCAGGGCTGCCGCTACTCGGGGACAGGTTGGACCAAATCGGCAGGCATCGCATCCACTGCTTGTGCAAGAAGCCAGATTGATATGGCGGTCGGATTTCGCTGACCACGCTCAAGCCAGCCGATGTAACTTTGTGAGAACCCTGAACGTTCCGCCACCGCCTCTTGCGTGAGGCCTTTTTCCTTCCTCAGTCTCGCAAAATTGCTGCCGATGACCTTACGCATGTCCATCGGGTCTAGGTCGAGCAATTGCCAGCTGCGTGTTATTCACTATATTGAATAATCGAAGCGAGCGCAGAGATGGAAGCTATGGTCAGAGTAAACGAACGAGCTCCAGATGGCCGAACGGTTGCCGAATATGATCGGTGCAGTCTTCCACTCTATGCCGCGCTCCTGGATGCTGCGGACACAGGCCAGGATTGGCGCGATGCGGCATCGGTCATCCTGGGGCTCGACGTGTCAGATGCCGGGGCGGAAGCCTGCTGGCGTTCGCACCTTGAGCGTGCTCGCTGGATTGTCGGGGAGGGGCTGGGTCAGGCAATCGAAGCCTTTGACCGTCCTGCCTTAGATACTTGAACGATTGAGCCATCGGCGCCTCGCGGCTTTGCCGCGACCGCGCTCTACGGCTTTGGCCTGAAGGCCGGCGCCGCCGAGCCCCTTCGGGTCTCGGCCTTCCGGTAACGATCGCTGGCGATGGGATCTGCGGTCGCCGCTGTGCGCGGCGGCGTTGCTTGTTGCCTCTCCCGTTACGGCGGGTGCGGGCGGCGCTCCCGGCTAGGCCCGTCGCGGGCGAAGCCAACCCCTGCCGCTGCGCGTCCGGGGTGCTCCACTTTGTTGCGCCCTTGCGGTGTCTTCGCCCGGCTTTGCCGGGCCTCTTGGTCGCGTCTTGCCGCCCACCCCCGCCTTCGCGGGGAGGCTTTGTGCCTTTTTGGGCGGCGTGGAGGACAGGCCATGCCGAGGAAGACCAGCCGTTGCGCCAACCGTGAGGGTGAAGCGGGAGAAGCGCAGGAGCCGCGCGCGAACCTTTATGACGAGGTGACCGCGCGGATCATCGCTGAACTGGAAGCGGGGCGGTTGCCGTGGGTGCAGCCATGGGGACAGGTCGAAGTGGTCGGTCCCGCGCTGCCGCGCAATGCGCTGACTGGCCGCCCCTATTCCGGGGTGAATATTCTCATCCTGTGGGGCAGGGTGATCGAGCAGGGCTGGCCTTCGCAAAGCTGGCTGACCTTCCGCCAGGCCTTGGAAGCAGGCGGCGCTGTCCGAAAGGGCGAGCGCGGCGTGAGGGTCGTCTATGCCGACAGCTTCACGCCCGAGGCGGAGAAGGAACGGGCCTCGCGCGAGGGCGGGGACGTTCGGTCCATTCCCTTCCTGAAGCGCTTCACGGTCTTCAATGTCGCGCAATGCGAGGGGCTTCGCGAGGGGCTGGCCGCCGATCCCGCGCCGCTGCCCGAACGCGAGATCGTGCCGCTTGCAGAGGAAGTGATCGCCGCATCGGGCGTCGAAGTCCGCATCGGCGGCGATGAGGCCTATTACGCGCCCGGCCCTGATTTTGTGGCTGTACCACCGCAGCCCGCCTTCTTCGATCAGGTCAATTATTACCGGACCTGCCTGCACGAGCTGACCCATGCGACAGGCCATGCCAAGCGGCTTGGCCGAAACCTGCGCAATCCTTTTGGCAGCAAGGATTATGCCCGCGAGGAACTGGTCGCCGAGATGGGGTCGGCCTTCATGTGCGCCGCACTCGGCATCGTCCCGACCGTGCGTCACGCCGATTATATCGGCACGTGGCTAGGCGTCTTGAGGGAAGATAGCCGCGCGATCTTTCGTGCCGCGAGCGCCGCCAGCAAGGCAGCGAACTGGCTGCTGGCCCGGCATCGGGAGGCGCAGGCGGCGCGCGAACAGAGGAGTTTGGCGGCATGATCCTCCTGACCCCCGAAATCCGCTTCGCCCTGCGCGCCAACGATATCGCGCGCCGCGCCCATGAAACCAAGGGTGAGCGCTTCGACCCGCAGCCCCTCGTCAAGCTGTTCAACCCGCTGGGCGCCGCGACATGGCTGGCAACGGAACTGGCTGAGGATGGCGACGCCTTGTTCGGGCTTGCCGACCTTGGCTTTGGCTGTCCCGAACTCGGCTGGTTCAGCCTGTCCGAGCTGGCCGCCGTCCGGCTCCCCTATGGCCTCTTCATCGAGCGCGACATCGGCTTCGAGAGCGATTTGTCCCTTTCCGCCTGGGCAAAATGGTCCCGCCGCGCGGGGTCGATCCTCTGGGCCGAAACACTGATCCGTCGCGCCGCCCAGCCGGGCGCGGCTCCCGCTTCTCCTTCGTCCGATCCGGCCGAGGGATGACGTAAGGCGGCACGTCACGCCGCCACCCCCAGAAGCCGGCCCCCCGACGCCGCGAAACGTGAGGGACCGGTGAGGGAGTCCAGTGGCTCCCGAACCCTCCAAAGGAGCAATGCCATGACACTCGTTTATATCGCGCCTGACAAGCTTTGTGTGAGCAAGACCAATATGCGCTACGGACGAAAGGCGCCCGATGTCAGCGATATCCTGCCCACGGTCCGCAAGCGCGGCGTCATCCAGACCCTGCTCGTCCGGCCTAGTTGCGAGGAGGGCCATTTCGAGATCGTCGCGGGCGCGCGGCGCTTTCATGCCGCGCGACTCGTCGCGCAGGAGACCGGCGAGGCCGAGCCGCTGCCGTGCCGCGTCCTGTCCGAAACAGATGATGCCGCCGCCATCGAGGCGTCCATGATCGAGAACCTTGCCCGGCTAGATGCCGACGAGGTGACGCAATGGGAAACCTTCACCCGGCTGGTGAAGGATGGACTTGTAACGGTTTTGTGCCGGTCACTTGAGAGTTTAAGGCTCGTTCAAG
>CAMPIM010000012.1 GCA_946886365.1 uncultured Novosphingobium sp. | reverse complement strand
GTGCAGGCGATGGTGTTCGGCAATATGGGCGACACCTCGGCCACCGGCGTCGCCTTCACCCGCGACCCGGCCACCGGCGAAAACGCCTATTATGGCGAGTACCTCATCAACGCCCAGGGCGAGGACGTGGTAGCGGGCATCCGCACGCCACAGTATCTGACTAAGCAGGCACGCGAGCGGGCAGGGGCCAAGCCGCTGTCGATGGAAGAGGCGATGCCGGAAACCTATGCCGAACTGGCGCGGGTGTTCCAGATCCTCGAAACCCATTATCGCGACATGCAGGACATTGAGTTCACGGTGCAGCAGGGCAAGCTCTGGATGCTCCAGACCCGCTCGGGCAAGCGCACCGCGAAGGCCGCGCTCAAGATCGCCGTCGACATGGCGACCGAGGGCCTGATCACCGAGCAGGAGGCCGTCGCCCGCGTCGATCCCGCCGCGCTCGACCAGCTTCTCCACCCGACGCTAGACCCCAAGGCGCCCCGCGATGTGCTGACCAAGGGCCTGCCTGCCTCGCCGGGCGCGGCATCTGGCGCGATCGTGTTCGATGCCGACACCGCCGAACGCCGCAATGAGCTGGGCGATTCCGTCATCCTCGTTCGGGTAGAAACCAGCCCCGAAGACATTCATGGCATGCACGCGGCCAAGGGCATCCTGACCGCGCGCGGTGGCATGACGTCACATGCCGCCGTGGTTGCGCGCGGCATGGGCCGTCCCTGCGTGTCCGGCGCGGGCAGCCTGTCGATCGACAACGCCGCTAAGACGCTGCGCATCGAAGGCCGCACCCTCAAGGAAGGCGACATCCTCACCATCGACGGCTCGACCGGCGAGGTGATGGCGGGCGAAGTTCCGACCGTGCAGCCCGAACTGGCGGGCGATTTCGGCGTGCTGATGGCCTGGGCCGACAAGGTCCGCCGCTTGCGTGTCCGCGCCAACGCCGAAACCCCGCAGGACTGCCAGGTCGCGCGTGAGTTTGGCGCGGAGGGCGTCGGCCTTTGCCGCACCGAGCATATGTTCTTCGACGCAGCCCGCATCACCGCCGTCCGTGAGATGATCCTCGCCGACAGTGAAAAGGGCCGCCGCGCCGCACTCGACAAGCTGCTCCCGGAGCAGCGCGACGACTTCGCGCAGATATTCATGGTCATGGCGGGTCTGCCCGTCACCATCCGCCTGCTCGACCCGCCGCTCCACGAATTCCTGCCGCATGGCGAAGCAGAGTTCGAGGAAGTGGCCAAGGCCGCAGGCGTGGGTGTGGACGCGCTCAAGCGCCGCGCCGCCGAACTGCACGAGTTCAACCCGATGCTCGGTCATCGTGGTTGCCGTCTGGGCGTCACTTACCCCGAAATCTACGAGATGCAGGCCCGCGCCATTTTCGAAGCGGCGCTGCTCGTCAAGCAGCGCAGCGGCGAGGCGCCGATCCCGGAAATCATGATCCCGCTCGTTGCGACCAAGAAAGAGCTGGAACTGATGAAGGCGATCGTCGATCGCGTCGCCAGCGAAGTCTTCGCCGAGCAAGGCGCATCGGTCGAATATCTCGTCGGCACCATGATCGAACTGCCGCGCGCTGCGCTGAAGGCAGGTGAGATCGCCGAAGTGGGCGAATTCTTCTCCTTCGGCACCAACGACCTCACCCAAACCACCATCGGCATCAGCCGCGATGATGCGGGCCGGTTCCTGACGCAATATGTGGACAAGGGCATCTTCGCCCGCGACCCGTTCGTCAGCATCGATGTGGAGGGCGTGGGCCAGCTTATCGAGCTAGCCGCTGAACGCGGCCGCGCGACCCGTCCGGGGATCAAACTCGGCATCTGCGGCGAACATGGCGGCGATCCGGCCTCGATCGCCTTCTGCGAGGCGACAGGCCTCGATTATGTTTCGGCCTCGCCCTACCGCGTGCCGATTGCCCGCTTGGCTGCCGCTCAGGCCGCATTGGCGAAGAAGTAAGGCTTCAGCCCCTCCCGCAACCGTGGGAGGGGCACCCGGACCTTGTTACGCCTCCAGGTAGCGCCGCTCATGCTCGCGCACCTTGCCCGCTTCGAGCAGCCGCGCCTGCAGGCGCCATTCCTCGCGTTCGATGGTCCCCGGCTCTCGCCCCAGCCTTGATTCCAGCGCAGCCTGCTCCTCACGATCAATAGATCCGAGTTGTGCATAGCTTTGATAGCCCGCAGCCTCCAACTCAGCAGCGTCTTTTGCCGAAACTCCCCTGATCCGCGTCAGGTCATTTCGTTCGCCGGAAATATCTCCAGCCTCCGCTCTACGGTCAGAAGCAGCGGGGAGCCGCGCATCACGCTCCTTGATTGTTTCGCGATGAGCCAACCTCTCGTCACGCCACAGCCGCTTATATCTGCCACGACCGCTGATCATCAGGCCGATCACCAATCCAATAACCAGCGCGATCACGAGCAGCGAAATCTCGTTTAAAGTGAAAGCCATGCTTCGCCTCCTTGCCCCTGTTCGCAACGAGCCAGCGCTGCAAAAAGTTGCGCTGGCGAAACTGCCGAGCGGACGCCGTAAAAAAACTGAAAAAAGGGGGTTGCTCAATCTCCCGCCCCCCTCTATCTGCCGCTCCACAACGCGCCCGTAGCTCAGCTGGATAGAGCATCAGACTACGAATCTGAGGGTCGGACGTTCGAATCGTTCCGGGCGCACCATTTCTTTTCACGGAAAATCAGTGACTTATAAGGCACCCCTGTGGGATTGCTTTAGCTGTTCCTGTTTGCGTGACTTCAGGTCACGTAAGGGCTTTGCGAGCCCGCATATCCAGCGCTAATTAAGCGCGATCGCGATCCTTCAGCCGCAGGTGGCGATCTTGATCATCGCATCGATATCAACATGTCGCTCCAATTGTTCTGCAATGTCATCCAGCGCCCGATCGACCGATGCGGAATAATCCACGCCTTCAGAATGAACGCCGATCGAGGCTATTAATCCGGCGCGAGCGCCTGTGCTGGCAAACAGGCCATGGACATAGGTGCCGGACACAAGGCCATCCGCGCTGATCGCGCCATCGACCCGCCCATCGTCCAATCGAGCGAAGGGATGCGCACAGTCCGGCCCTTCGGTTGAGCCGAGATGCATTTCATACCCCTGGAAACTCTGCGCCCAGGCCGTGCCCGCCACTCTTTCCAGCGACTTAGTGCCCGTCAGCCGCGTTTCGATGTCGAGCAGGCCCAGCCCCTCGATGCTGCCGGGTTCACCCTCAATTCCATCCGGATCAGAGATGCGCTTACCAAGCATCTGATAACCACCGCAAATTCCCAATATAGGCTTGCCCTGACGATGATGCGAAAGGATGTCGATGTCCCAACCTTCTGCTCGCATTGCGCGCAGGTCGGCGATCGTCGCCTTGGAACCCGGCAGGATGATCAGGCTGGCTTCGGCCGGGATAGGCTGGCCCGGCGGCACCATCACAAGTGCCAGGTCGGGTTCCAGCTTGAACGGGTCAAGATCATCGAAATTCGCGATGCGGGGCAGGATAGGGCAGGCGATGACCCTGCGCTTGCCACTCCGGCCGCTCGCCCGTTCCAGCACGACCGCATCCTCGCTGGGCAGGCGGGCGGTGGCTGAAAGCCATGGCACCACGCCAAACCCCCGCCAGCCCGATAATTGCTCGATCTGCCGATAACCGTCTTCGAACAAAGCTGGATCGCCCCGGAACTTGTTGATCAGGAACCCCCGTATCATCGCCTCATCTGCCGGATCGATGACAGCCTTCGTGCCTGCGATCGCTGCGATCACGCCGCCCCGGTCTATGTCGCCGACCAATATGACCGGCACGTTGGCGGCACGGGCGAACCCCATGTTCGCGATGTCCCCGGCCCGCAGGTTGATTTCCGCTGGAGAGCCAGCCCCCTCGACCACGACGATATCGCATTGCTGCTGTAGTCGGTCATAGCTTGCCAACACCGCGTCCAATAGTTCGCCACGAGCGGTCCGGAAGTTACCGGCGTTCAGCGCGCCGCGAACCTTCCCATGGACCACCAGCTGCGATGTACGATCCGCCTGCGGCTTCAGCAGTACTGGGTTCATGTCGCTGTGTGGCTCTACGCCAGCGGCCAGCGCCTGTAGAGCCTGCGCTCTGCCAATCTCTCCGCCATCGATGGTGACGGCTGCGTTGTTCGACATGTTCTGCGGCTTGAATGGGCGCACACTGTAGCCCCGACGCACCAGCGCCCGGCACAATCCCGCGACGAGTACCGACTTTCCAACGTCGGACCCTGTTCCCTGAAGCATGATAGCGGCCATGATGCCGCTCCTGCATGGCTGTCCGTTGCCGGTCAACCGCCGCTTTGCGGAAGGCAATTATTCAGAAGATGAGGCGCCGCCGCATCTCAACGGCATCGATGATCATCCCGCCTGCCATGAACACCGATCCGGTGCATGCCAGGGCAAGCAATTGTCCGCCGAAACCGGGATATTGCTGGAGATAGACGATGCCGCGCTCGGTGGCGCCCAGCGCGAGCGCATAGATGACCAGGAACGCCTCGAACTTCGTCTTGATCGTGAAAAGGCGCTTGATCCGTTCCATCGTCCCACTCGAGCTGTGACTTGCTCTAGGGAATTAAGTCGCCCGAAAGCTGCAAATGGTCAACAAGCATTAACCACGATTGTTCGATCTGGGCGATCAGTCGGGTGTCGGCCAGATCGGCAGGCACGATCCGCTCAGGCCAATAGCGCTCGATTATATTGGCGATCTCATCCAGCTTCGTCTCGTTCACCAGGAACCGGGGATCGACATTGGCAGGATCAGCCACGACTCTCAGCCTCAGACAGGCCGGGCCACCGCCATTCGCCATGGATTGCCGCACATTCACGGTGATCAACTCGCGAATGGGGCCGTTGCCCGCGACCAGATTTTCCAGCCAGTTCCAGACACTCGCAACCCCCTTGGCCTCAGCGGGCAGGATCAACGCCATGCCGCCGTCCGGCAGCGTCAACAGTTGCGCATTGAACAGATAGCTTTGGATGGCATCGGCCAGGCTAACGGCCGCCTCCGGCACCTCGATGATCTGGACCGCGGGCAGCATGGCGCGCAGTTGATCGTAGAAGCGCGCCTTGTCGGCGAAGGCCTGCTCATGGGCGAGAAGCACGGTCTCGTTGGCGACGGCCACGACGTCATTGTGGAAGGCGCCAGCCGCTATCGCCTGCTCGGACTGCATGACGAACAATGTGCGTGCCGGATCAAGGCCATGGAGCCGCGCGACGGCTTTGCTGGCCTCCACATGCTGACGGGCGGGGTAGGGGCCGCCGGATTGGCCATAGACGAATATCTCGACGCCTCGATCCGCATGGCTGTCACATAGTCGCATGTGATTGGCCGCGCCTTCATCGCCGTAGGGCGCGGGGATAGGGAGATGAATCGCAAAGGCATCCTTGTCGGAAAAAGCGATCTGCAACTGGGCCAGCGTCTGCTGCCACTCATGGCTTCGATGCGGCATGGTGACGAGGTTGGCGATCGTCAGGTGCGTGCGTCCGTCGGCCGTATCGGGGCCGGGCGACACGGTCGCCGCGTTCGCCGCCCACATGGAGGACGCGGACATCGCCGCCGCCCGGATATGGGGCTCAGCCTCGCCGATATTTGTGCCCAAGGCGCTTAGCCATCGCCCGTCCGGCCGCCACTGGGGCAGGAATATACCCTGTACTAGTCCCAGGCGCAGGTTCGCGTGCATCTTCTCGATGCCTTCCAACGCCGCGGCCCGGGGATATGACGTCGTTCCCGCGCTTCCTGCCGATGCCAGGTTTCCCAGGCTAAGCCCCGCATAATTGTGGCTTGGCCCGATCAAGCCGTCGAAGTTGATTTCCCTGACCGTCATGCGCGGGACACCATCATGAACTGCTGCCCGGGTTCCAGTCCCAGCCGTTCGGCGCTTTGCCGATCAAGCGACAGGTTATCGCCGTCTTCCTTGACCATTGCATATGTGCAACGAAAATCCGCGCGTTCTCCGGTGGCCACCAGCTGTCTTTCTCCTCCACCGTCATGAACGGCGGACAGAACCACATCCTGCGCATGGGAGATGGTTTGCAGTGCGTCTATCTGTCCCACCATCGTCGGGCCGCCGTCGAATATGTCGATATATCCCGGGTTCGTAAAACCCTCCGTCTCCAGCATCCGCATCGCCGCTCGGCCATTGGGATGAGGCAGGCCGATCACCGCCTTTGCACTGTCGTTCAGCATGGCGGTGTAGATAGGTGTCTTGGGCATCAGGTCCGCGATGAACTGATTGCCATGGATCGCATTGAATTCATCCGCTTCCTGAAAGGTCATGCCGAAGAAGCGCCCCGCGAGCCCATCCCAGAAAGGCGAGCCTCCTGCCTCATCGATCACGCCGCGCAGCTCGGCTATCACCCGGTCTCCGAAGCGTTCGCGATGACTGCGGATATAGAGATAACGGCTGCGGGCGAGCAGCAGGCCCAGGCCCTCAGCGCGCTCTCGTGGATGCAGAAAGAGGCCGCCGACCTCCGTCGAGCCTTCCAGATCAGTGACGAGCGACAGCATCTCCGCCCGGAATGTGCGGGACAATTCCCGGCTATGCTGGGTCAGGACGCCCAGGCGATAGGAATAGAAGGGCCAGCTTTGCCCTACCTTGCTGAAAATCTGACAAGTACCACGAACTTGTCCCGTGGTGCAGTTTTCAAGCACCATCAGGATAAGCTCATCCTCCACCCCTCCACCCTCCCGAGCGAGCGCCATCTCGGTCCGGACCAGCTTCTGCTCGAGCGCCCTCCGGTCAGCAGGCAGGTTGGTAAATCCGCCCCCCGTTATTTTCGCTAATTCATACAGGGTTTGCAGATCATCCGCCCGCGCAGTCCGCATGACAAAGCTCAAGCCATCTTCTCCTGTGGAAATTTGCCCTCCGCAATCCGCAATAAGGTCAGCGCGGAAAGTTGCGCGCGTTCGGCAAGGCTTTCGACGATCAAATATTCCTCGTCGCTATGAATGGCCCCGCCCCGAACGCCCATCGTGTCCACCACAGGCACTCCGCACGCCGCAATGTTGTTGCCATCACAAACGCCTCCTGTGTCCCGCCAATTCACGGTCAAGCCCAACTCGGCGCCACATTTCTTGACCAACTGGAAGAGGGCAGCGGCTTTTTCGTCGAGAGGTTTAGGCGGACGGCCGAAGCCTCCGTGAACTTTCAAGCTCACATCATGATCGCGAGCAACGTCGCGTATGGAATTACTGATGAGCCGCTTTGCGCTCTCCTCAGCCTCCGCAGTCCGAGGCCGGAAGTTCACTCGCAGGATCGCACGGTCGGGCACGACATTGTTGGGAGAGCCTCCATCTATCCGCGCGGGATTGCACGTAAAGCCAGCGCAACTCCCCGCTTTAAGTTTGAGGGCGAGGTCGGCCGCCGCGAGCAGAGCGTTGCGGCCCTCTTCCGGATTGCGCCCGGCATGGGCGCTCCGGCCACTGACGATGAAGGAGAAATTCCCGCTACCCGGCCGCGCTCCCGCAAGCGTGCCATCGGGAAGCGCCGGCTCATAGGTCAGCGCCGCAACTTTCCCCTTCGCGGCCATCATGAGAAGGTCTGCCGAAGAAGGACTGCCGACTTCCTCGTCGCTGTTTATGACGACGTCATAACCGATCCGGGTGGCGGCCGATGCCCCCTCGAACGCTCCGAGTGCCGATAGCATGACGGCTAGCCCGCCTTTCATATCGGCTACGCCGGGACCGTTCAGACTACCGGGATCGGTCCATCGAAGCGATTGGAATCCATGATCCGCCGGAAAGACCGTGTCCATATGTCCAGTCAGGAGGAGCCTGATCGCAGCGTCGGGACGCACGGAAAGCAGCAGATGCTGTCCATGTTCGACCAGTTGAACGCGCCCTTCGGAATCAACGGCATCGACTTTCGCACCTTCGATCAGGCGAATATCGCCGGGTAGCGTGGAGAATGCATCTGCCAGCATCGAAGCAGTCATCGCCAAACCGGGCAGGTTCCGCGATCCGCTATTAATAGCGGCCCATTTCTGAACCTGATCCAGCATCGGGGCGGCTGCGGCGCGATCCAAGAGTTCGCGGTCTGACGACGAAAGGCCGTTCATGCGCCGGAGCTTATCAGACGAAGTTGATGGCCTCCAGTCTTGCGATACCGCTATTTATTCCCGATCGCGCTAGTGGGCCTAAAGGATCAGTGATCCGGTCAGATCAGGGCTTTGAATTCCTGCAAAATGTCCCGGTACAGCTTCCGCTTGAACGGAACGATCACATCGGGAAGGGCTTCCGGCTCGATCCATTTCCACTCTGAGAATTCGGCATCATCAGTGGCGATGTTGATATCCTCGTCACTGCCGAGGAAGCGCGCGAGGAACCATATCTGGCGCTGACCGCGATATTTGCCGCCCCATAATTTTCCGACAAGTTCAGGTGGTAAATCGTAGAAATGCTCGTCCCGCGCTTTCGCGATGATCTCTACATGATGCTGGCCGATGCCGGTTTCCTCGCCCAGCTCGCGCAGCGCGGCAGTCCTTTCCTCCTCCCCATGATCGATTCCGCCCTGAGGCATTTGCCAAGCTTCCACTTGGCTATCGATACGCTGGCCGACAAAGACCTTGCCCTCCATGCTGACAAGCATCACGCCGACGCAGGGCCGATACGCGAGTTCCGAATCATTTGGCGCCGATGCCATGATGTCCCCTGATCATTGTCCTGGCCGCAAGCCATTGGCCCGCTTTGTGCAGTGCAATGATAAAGGGCGAAGCAGCGGTCGTCCATGCGCTAAAACGCACAGCACCATATCCGGACAGCTTTTCGCGCCGAAATGGGAGAGGGGATTGGAAGCTTGGCCTGGCAATGGCAAAGCTGGCAAATGTCCAATCCCCTGATCCTTTGGTTTCGCCAAGACCTCCGCCTATCTGACCAAGCAGCATTGGCGGCGGCAGTGAAGGAAGGGCCGGTGATCCCGGTCTATATCCTGGACGATACATCCCCAAAGCAATGGAAAATGGGCAGCGCGCAGCGATGGTGGCTTCATCACAGCCTGAAATCGCTGGACGACAGCCTTCGTCGCAAAGGGTCTCGCCTCATCCTGCGCAAAGGGGAGAGCGCCGAGCAGCTAGAGAGGCTCGCCCGCGAAACCGGTGCCAAGCGGGTGCATGCACTGGCTCATTATGAGCCATGGTGGCGGAATGCCGAAAAGGCAGCAGCGAAGCAGATCGATCTTCAGCTTCACGGCGGTATGCTGTTGTTGCCGCCTGGGAGTGTCCGCGCGTCGGGTGGCAATCTTTATCAGATATACACGCCGTTCGCCCGGGCAACGATGCTTCACATGCCACCGGCCGAACCCGTCGCGACCCCGTCAAAGATCGACGCGCCAGCAAAATGGCCCGCGAGCGATTCGCTCGACGATTGGGAACTATGCCCTCGTCGTCCCAACTGGGCAGCAGCTTTTGCCGAGGACTGGTCGCCTGGTGAAGATGGGGCGCGCCACCGCGTCGCCTCATTTCTCGATGAGGCGGATGAATATGATGTGGCGCGTAACCTTCCATCCGTGGAAGGAACTTCGCGGCTTTCTCCTCATCTCCATTTCGGCGAAGTCTCTCCCGCCTATGTCTGGCATCGGGTGAGCGAGGCGGCGGCAGATGCGGCCACCTTTCTTAAGGAACTGATCTGGCGGGACTATGCGCATACGCAGATTTGGGCATTGCCGACCTATGGGTCACAAAACGCCCGCTCCGATTTCGATCGGTTTGCTTGGCGCAGCTTGCGCGAAGCAGTCGATGATTTTGCCGCCTGGAAAACAGGACGAACGGGCTACCCGATAGTGGATGCCGGTATGCGCCAGCTTTGGACGACCGGATGGATGCACAACCGGGTTCGCATGATCGCCGCGAGCTTCCTCATCAAACATCTTCTGATAGATTGGCGACACGGGGCGCAATGGTTCTGGGACACATTGGTGGACGCGGATTACGCCAACAATAGCGTGAATTGGCAATGGGTGGCGGGCAGTGGCGTTGACGCAAACCTGTTTTCCCGGATCATGGCACCGCTGACCCAGTCTCCAAAATTCGAAGCGGGTGATTATATCAGGCAGTGGGTGCCCGAATTGGCTCATCTCGATGACACGGCGATTCACGATCCTGAAGCCTATGATGCACGACCGGCCTCATATCCTGCCAAGCGCGTTGGTCATCGCGAGGCACGCGAACGCGCGCTTGCAACCTACCGACAAAGCAGGGCCTAAGGACGGACGCATGGACGAGGGAACAGGGGTGAAGGGATGAACGCGATCGATCCCGGGCATGGCAGACGAGCGCCGACCGTGCGGCGCCTGGACGGGGAAAATACGCGCGGATGGGCGTCGCGCTTGGTCGCCCCTCACTTCCACCGTTTGCTGGACCGTATCGATTCGGGCCTTCTGAAAGGAAGGCTTGAGGCCACGCTGCCGGATGGAACCGCGAGAATATTGGGGGGGCGTGGAACAGGGCCTGTCTGCGAAGTCCGGCTGGTCCGCTGGCGCGCTCTGTTGCGGCTGGTCGTCGGGGGATCGGCCGGATGGTATCGGGCATGGGCTGCTGGTGAATGGAGTAGTCCGGACCCGGTCCCCTTGTTCGAGTTGTTCATGGCGAACGCCGCGACACTGGGTAATGTGGCTCGCCCAAATGGCCCGGCCCGATGGATTGCCCGGTTCGGGCATTGGGTGCGTCGCAACGACCGGAAGGGGTCACGTCGTAACATCGCCTATCATTATGATCTTGGAAACGACTTCTACCGCCTATGGTTGGACCGGGACATGCATTATTCCAGTGCGTTGTTCCGTGATCCCGATGACCGGATCGAGAGCCTTGAACGAGCGCAGCAGCGCAAGGTGGACGCTATCCTCGACCGGCTCGACCTCAAGGAAGGCAGCGCACTGCTTGAGATAGGCTGCGGGTGGGGAGGTTTGGCTGAACAGGCGCTGCAACGTTGCGCCATCCGCTATTACGGGCTGACCCTGTCGACCGAGCAGGCCGACTATGCGCGAGATCGGCTTGGTGCTGGCGCAAGCATCCTGCTGACGGATTATCGGGACGCTCAAGGACAGTATGACGCGATCGCAAGCGTCGAAATGGTCGAAGCGGTGGGCCAGGAATATTGGCCCGCTTATGTCGCTGCCATAGAGAGGTTGCTGAAACCCGGCGGGAAGGCGGCAATCCAATATATCCTCATCGACGACGCCATATTCGAGAGATATGCGCGTGGCGCCGATTTTATCCAGACTTACATTTTCCCCGGCGGAATGCTGCTGTCGGAAAGCCGTTTCAGGGCTTTGGCGGAAGCCAACGGGCTGGAATGGAGGGAGGTCCGCCATTTTGGCGTCCACTATGCGGAAACTCTTCGGCGCTGGCGGGAAAGGTTCGACCGAGCCGTCGACCGCGGTCTTTTACCTCCCAGCTTCGACCAGCATTTCGTCGCGCTCTGGCGCTATTATCTGATGTATTGCGAAGGCGGCTTTCGCGGCGGCACGATCGATGTCGCTCAGGTAACGCTGGTCAAGCCGGGCTAAGATCAATCCAAACGCTGGTGATAGCCGTTTGGCCGATCCGAAAGGACGAGATCAGCTATGGCTTGGCCCACGACCTCGGGGTCTTTCACCGTCGCGGGATCTTCTCCCGGATAGGCTCTGGCGCGCATCGCCGTCCGGGTCGCGCCCGGGTCAACGATATGAGTGCGTATGGCCGAGATATTTTTCACTTCCTCGCCATACGTGCTTACGAGCGTTTCGAGCGCTGCCTTCGACGCGCCATAGGCACCCCAATAAGCGCGCGGCGCGGTAGCGACCGATGATGTGATAGCAATGACACGCGCGTCGGAACTTGCGCGGAGCATTCTGTCGAAAGCTGCGATCAAAGCCTGCGGTGCTGCTATGTTCAGCGTCAGCAGCCGAGCGAATTCCTTCACGTCGATCGCGGGCACCGCAGCCAGGCTGCCTAAGGTCGCCGCGTTCAAAACCAGAATGTCCAGCGCCTCCCACCGGCCCGAAACCGCCTGAGCAAGCCGCCCGATGCTCTCGCCATCGACCAAGTCGAGCGGCGCTATGGTGGCACTGCCTCCGGCACCGTGGATATATTCTTCCACCTCCTCGAGGCCGCCCGTCGTTCTGGCTGTCAGAATGACATGAGCACCAGCAGCGCCAAGGGCCTTGGCAGTGGCGGCGCCGATACCACGGCTCGCGCCGGTCACCAGGGCAAGCTTACCGGAAAGAGGAAGAGTGGACATGAAGCATCCTGTTCGCCCTTCCGGATGGAGAGGGCCGGTTTAGTGGGAAAGGTAGTGGTTGCCCATGACCGGGCAGCCATCCAGAAATGACCTATCGATCAGACGACCCGTTCAGCGAGCAATTCAAGCTGGTTCTTCACCACGACGTCGTCCTGATCGGTGAGCGTGGTCGGATAGTCGCCGGTAAAGCAGGCGTCGCAATACTGAGGGCGGATGTCGGCCCGTTTCGTTTCACCCAGCGCCTTGTAGAGGCCGTCGATCGAAATGAAGGAAAGGCTGTCGGCATGGATGAAGTCCTGCATGCCGCCAATGTCCAAGCGATGCGCTAGCAACTTCGTGCGTTCCGGCGTGTCGACGCCGTAGAAGCAGCTATGTTTTGTCGGCGGGCTGGCAATGCGCATATGCACTTCCTTGGCGCCTGCCTCACGCATCATCTGCACGATTTTGAGGCTGGTCGTTCCCCGCACGATCGAATCATCGATAAGAACGACGCGCTTCCCGGCGATTAGGGCGCGATTGGCGTTGTGCTTGAGCTTGACGCCAAGGTGACGAACCTTGTCGCCTGGCTGGATGAAGGTCCGTCCGATATAGTGGGAACGGATGATGCCCAGTTCGAAGGGAAGCCCTGACTGCTGGGCATAGCCGATGGCTGCAGGCACGCCGCTGTCGGGAACGGGAATAACCAGGTCGGCATCAACAGGATTTTCGATTGCCAGCTGAGCGCCGATCGCCTTGCGAACCGAATAGACGCTCGAACCATCCACGATCGAATCGGGGCGGCTGAAATAGACATGTTCGAAAATGCAGGGGCGCGGATGCACATCGCCGAAGGGGCGATGGCTGCGCATCTCCCCATCATGAGTGACGATGACCAGTTCACCAGGATCGATGGAGCGAATATGGTCGGCGCCTACTACGTCAAAGGCGACGGTTTCCGACGCGAAAATGGTGGCGTCGCCCAACTTGCCCATGACCAGCGGTCGAATGCCGAGCGGGTCGCGGCACGCGATCATGCCTTCGGGCGTAGTCACAATCAGCGAATAGGCGCCCTCGATCTGCTTGAGCGCATCGATGAACTTGTCGAGCAGAGTCCGATAGGTCGAAGTCGCGACCAGATGGATGATCACTTCGGTGTCGGAGGTCGACTGAAAGATTGAGCCGCGACGAATCAGCTCGCGGCGGAGCTTCATCGCATTGGAGATATTGCCGTTATGCGCGATGGCGAAGCCGCCGGAGTTAAGCTCGGCATAGAGGGGCTGTACGTTGCGGAGGGACGTTTCGCCCGTGGTCGAGTAACGGACGTGCCCGGATGCCGTGTGGCCCGGCAGGCCGCGAATCACTTCATCGCGGTCGAAATTGCCCGCCACATGCCCCATGGCGCGGTGGGTATGGAAATCGTGACCGTCCCAGCTGGTGATGCCGGCGGCCTCCTGTCCACGGTGTTGAAGCGCATGAAGGCCAAGCGCGACGATCGCCGAAGCGGTCTCGGCTTGAATGACGCCGAAAATGCCGCATTCTTCACGCAGCTTGTCGTCGTCGAACGGGTTTGTCGTAAACATGAGTGCGAGCGGATCCATAGCCGATGCTGTGCGCCTAAAAATGGCTGCTGCGCGCGCATATAGTGGTTCGATCCTGATTTGTCGCCTGTCTGAAACAAAAAAGGCTGTTTGGGCCGCCGTGGCAGCGACATTATGTACTGTGCGTAACAGAAAAAGGGCCACTGGCTTTGCGCGTTCGGCGCAGCTAAAGAGCCTGTCCAAATGCATCGCTTCGCCAATCCTGCCCGTTTCCTGAAGATCGCTCGGCCGCTGACCACCTGGCTGTTCTGGCCAGGTTTCGTTCTGCTTCTGGTGGGTGCGGGCTGCGGGCTGTTCATCACCCCGGCTGACTATCTCCAGGGCGAGACGGTTCGCATACTCTATATCCATGTGCCCGCGGCATGGCTTGGAATGGCCGGATGGTCAGGAATTGCTGTGGCGGCGCTGATGCAGCTGGTCTGGCGGCATCCGCTGGCCGCTGTTGCGGGACGCGCGATTGCGGTCCCGGGCGCGCTGTTTACGGCTATCTGCCTTGCGACAGGGTCCATTTGGGGGCGCCCCACCTGGGGGACATGGTGGGAGTGGGACGGGCGGATGACCTCCATGCTCGTGCTCCTTTTCCTCTATCTTGGATATATAGCGCTGGCGAATGCCAGTGCGCGTCAGGAACAGGGCGGCGTCAGCGCGGCTACAGCCATTTTTGGCTTGGTCGGGGCGGTCAATATACCGATCATAAATCGCTCCGTCGTGTGGTGGAACAGTCTCCATCAGGGCCCCAGCATCACGATGCGCGGGTCGAGTATCGACACCTCGATTCTCTGGCCGCTGGGGCTTACCCTTATCGGTTTTTCCCTTTTGTTCGGGGCGATCGTGTTGATGCGGATGCGCACGATATTGGCGCGCAACAAGGTGGAAGCGCGCATGCAGCGGCTGGCGCGGGGATAATGGCATGAACCAATGGGCTTTCGTCGTCGGCGCTTATGTGCTGACCTTTTCGGGCACCTTGGCCCTCTGCCTTGCATGCTGGCGCTCCATGCGTGATGCAGAGTCGGCTGCACAAAGATTGTCAGACCGGCCATGAAAGCGAAGCATCAGCGCCTCATTCTAGCGATCGTCGCATTGTTCGCCTTGATCGGTGCGGTTTTGCTCGCGGCATCGGCATTGCGTGACGAAGCCGCCTATTTCTATGCGCCCGCCGACGTTCGCGCCAAAGGGGTCGAACCGGGCAAGTCCATTCGTCTGGGCGGCATGGTGGTGAAAGGCAGTCTCAAGCGAGCCGCCGACGGCGTGACCATGCATTTTGACGTGACCGACGGAAAAGCGACCGTTCCTGCTGTTTTCAGGGGCATAGCTCCCGATTTGTTCAAGGAAGGATCGGGCGTGGTCGCGGAAGGAGCGTTCGATGGCACGGGCACTTTTATCGCCACCAACCTGCTGGCCAAGCATGACGAACGGTACATGCCTCGGGAACTCAAAGGCATTCAGTATAATGAGACGACCCACGAGATGAAGGCAGGCCAGTGAACGCTGTTAGGGTGGCCATAGGGCGGGAACGAGCGGAGAAGGCGGCATGATCGCCGAAGCGGGTCTGGCCGCGCTATGGCTTGCGGCGGCGCTGGCGTTTCTACAATTGAGCCTGGTGGCTTTTGGGTTGGCGGGAAAAAAGAGCGAATTGCTCCAGGCTGTCCGACCGGTAGCCGTCGCCCAAGGCGCTCTCACCGCCATTGCCTTTGTGGCGCTGATAACGCTTTTCATGCGATCGGACATGTCGGTGCTGTTGGTCGCCACCAACAGCCATTCCATGAAGCCGTGGCTTTACAAGTTCGCGGGAACTTGGGGCAACCATGAAGGCTCTATGCTGCTCTGGGTGACGGTCATGGGCGTCGCGGGGTCTGCCGTTGCTCTGTTTGAACGGGCGCTACGGCGGGACACGCATATGGCGACGCTGGGCGGTCAAGCGGCTATCAGCCTGGGGTTTTATGCCTTCCTGCTCTTCGCATCCAACCCCTTCGCGCGGATCACTCCTCCCGCAGCGGATGGTCAAGGACTCAATCCTCTGTTGCAGGATCCCGGCCTCGCGTTCCATCCGCCGACCCTTTATCTTGGATATGTCGGCCTCTCCGTCGCCTTCTCCTTTGCCATTGGCGCGCTGCTGACGCGGCGGGTTGATGCAGATTTCGCTAAGGCGATGCGTCCTTGGGTGCTGGCAGCATGGATACTTCTGACTCTCGGAATCACGGCTGGCAGCTACTGGGCCTATTATGAGCTGGGCTGGGGAGGCTGGTGGTTCTGGGATCCGGTGGAAAACGCTTCGTTGATGCCTTGGCTCGCGGCCACGGCATTGCTGCACAGCGTGACCGTGCTCGCTACGCGCGATGCGTTACGGGCCTGGACAGTGATGCTGGCCGTCATCGCTTTTTCGATGTCGATGGTTGGGACTTTCCTGGTCCGCTCGGGCATATTGACGAGTGTCCACGCCTTCGCCGTTGATCCGGAACGAGGCAGCTTCATCCTGATCCTCCTGGGCCTTTATATCGGAGGCGCGCTGGCGTTGTTCGGATGGCGGGTCGGGGCGGTTCGTGAAGGCGCGCCGTTCGAGCTGGTCAGCCGCGAAACCATGCTGGTGATCAACAATCTGCTGCTGACGGTGATACTGGGCCTGGTGCTGATCGGCACCCTCTATCCGCTGCTGACCGAGGCGTTCGGGCATAAGGTATCGGTTGGTGCTCCTTATTTCGACAGGATAGCTGGCCCGATTGCGCTCATCCTGATGATCGTCATGGTGGCGGGACCATTGACCCGCTGGCGCCGGGACAAGCTGGCAGAGGTTGCCGGGCGCATGATGATTCCGGCAGTCATCGCCTTGATCGCTCTTGCCGTCATGGCAATGCTCGCCTGGGGACGGATTGGCGTGCTGCCGTTCCTTGGGCTGGTCATCGCCTTGGCCGTTGCAGCGGGCAGCGTCGCCCCGTTGTGGAAGCGCAACTTGCGCCGTACGCCGCTGTTTACCTGGGGCATGGTCATCGCTCACCTCGGATGCGCTGTCAGCCTCGCGGGCATGGCTTGCGATTCTGCGTTTACCGTTGAAAAGCTGGCGGCCGTGCGCCCCGGCGACGTCGTCGAAGCTGCCGATTGGAAACTCCGCCTGGTGCAGATTTCGCCGATCGCCGGAGACAATTGGACGGCGTTGCAAGCTGACATGGAGGCGAGCCGGGGGGATGGGGCACCGGTTGCCCTGCATCCACAATCTCGTTTCTTCCCTTCTCCCCCCACGACGACCACTGAAGCGGCCCTGCTGACCCGGTGGAACGGGCAGCTTTATGTGGTGCTGGGCCAGGAGGCGACCGAGGGACGTTGGCAACTGCGGGTCTGGTGGAAGCCTTTTGTCACGCTGATCTGGTTTGGCGGCGGGCTGATTGCCCTTGGTGGCGCATTGGCATTGGTAGGGCGCGAGCGCCGAGGATGGCTTCTTAAATGGCGCAGCAGGACGCTTGCGACATGAAGAAGCTCTTGATTTGGCTACCTCTTGTGTTCTTTGCGGGTTTCTTCATCCTGTTTGCGAGCGGCTTGCTTAAGCCGGACGACCGGGTCATCACCTCCAAGCTCGTCGGCAAGACATTGCCCGAATTCACCTTGCCAGCAGCGGCCAGCGATCGCCCCGCCTTGGCCAGCGCGGAACTGGCAACGGGCAAGCCCCGGCTGTTGAACATCTTCGCCAGTTGGTGCGTGCCGTGCGCTGCGGAAGCTCCGCAGCTTATGGCGCTGAAGCAAGCAGGTGTGGAAATTGACGGGGTCGCGATCCGTGATGCCCGGTCTGATGTCGACCGCTTCCTTCAGCGCTATGGCAATCCATACAGTCGTATCGGCCTTGATGCGCGCAGCAGCGTGCAGATCGCGATTGGCTCCTCCGGCGTGCCGGAAAGCTTCATCATCGATGGAAAGGGGCGCATCGCCTACCAGCATGTCGGTGACATAAGGGCGGATGACATCCCGATGATTCTCC
The DNA here is from genome assembly GCA_946886365.1 of uncultured Novosphingobium sp. The sequence goes on along the minus strand of CAMPIM010000012.1, from coordinate 31,471 downwards.
AGCGTTTGGAGGCTGCGCGATGACACGGCTGCTGACATTGCTTGCATTGCTGATGAGTTCGCCTGTGCTGGCGCAGTCGGCGCTTCCTCCGGCTCCCTATGCAGACCGGCAAATCGATGATCCGGCGCTCGAGCGAAAGGCGAAGGCGCTGATGGAGACGATTCGCTGCCTTACTTGCCAGAGCCAATCTATCGCTGACAGCAACGCCAGTCTGGCAGGTGATATGCGTTCCCAGATCAGGGAGCGGATCATGGCGGGGGAACAACCCGAGCATATCCGGAGCTGGCTCATTGAACGCTATGGCGATTGGGTAAGTTATGAGCCTACGGCGGACCCGGTTCTTTGGCCGCTTTGGGGGGCGCCATTATTGCTGATCGGCCTTGGGCTGTTGCTTGTGCGCGGACGGATCAAGCGGGGAGGGCCGCAATGACAGGATGGGTCATAGCGGCTACGTTTGCTATTTGCCTGATGGCGCTTCTGGTCGCCGTTGGACGCATTCCGCGCGTTTCCTGGGAACTTACGGCCGCCGCTCTGCTACTCGGCCTTGCTGGTTATGCGTGGCAGGGAAATCCTGGCTTGGCGGGAGCGCCCAGAAATGGCGCTGCTTCAACCGGCAAGCAGTTTGATGAGCAAGTCGCCCAACTGCGCCGCGGCATGGCGGAACGCTATGGTCCGGCAGGGCAATGGTTGATGCTCTCAGACGGCCTTGGCAGGCGGGGCAAGACGAAGGAATCGGCGAACGTGTTGCTCGCCGGGATCAAACAATCGCCGGGTGATCCCAACCTGTGGTTGGGTCTGGGCAACGCGCTTGTGGCACATGCGGGAGGCGTGGTGTCGCCGAGCGCTGACTTTGCTTACCGGCGCGCCATGTCGCTTGACCCACAAGCGCCTGCTCCGCCCTATTTCTACGGCCTGGCTCTCGTTCGAGCGGGCCAGTTGCAGGCCGCCCGCGATCTTTGGGCGCCTTTGGCTGCAAGGGCGCCTGAAGGCTCGAAAATCAAGGCGGAACTGGAGCTTAACATTGAGCGTATCGACGCGATGCTGGCTGACAGCGCGCCTGCGGTTCAATGACATGGCTCGTCAATTGCGCTGCTCAGGGAGGCGTGATAGGGCGCGCGCCATCCTTGTGAGTTAAGCGGGATTGTCCCCGTGCGCATGCCTTGGCTTGAGTGTCGTATGATCATGACCATCTGGCGTTTCCTTCATGGCTGATCAATTGGCGAGCGCCGTCGCGAGCGCGCAGGACGACGAGTCCGAAGGACATAGCCACGCGGGCCAGAAAGCGACGGCCAAGCTTGTCGTCGGGGCGATCGGCATCGTGTTCGGCGACATCGGCACCAGCCCGCTCTACGCTTTTCGTGAAACTTTCGCGGGCCATCATCATCTGGCACTCGATCCCGATCACATCCTTGGCGTCATCAGCCTGATGTTCTGGTCGATGATGCTGGTCGTGACGCTGAAATATGTCTCGATCATCATGCGCGCCGACAACAAGGGCGAAGGTGGCAGCCTTGCGCTGCTCGCGCTGATCAACGGACAGACAAAGACTCAGCGATGGTCGCGCGGCATCGTCCTTTTGGGCGTGTTCGCGACCTCGCTTTTCTACGGCGATTCCATGATCACCCCCGCGGTGTCAGTGTTGTCGGCTGTGGAAGGCCTCGCCGTTTATAACTCTGAACTGGCGCCCGCGATTCTACCTGCCGCAGTGATCATATTGGTGTGCCTGTTTTGGATTCAGGGCTTTGGGACCAATCGCGTCGCTGCCCTATTCGGCCCCATCATGCTGCTGTATTTCGTCACGATCGCGGCTCTGGGCATCATCAGCATAATCAAGACGCCTGGCATTCTCCTGGCGTTCAATCCCTATTGGGCGTTCATGTTCTTCATGACCGATCCGTTGCCGGCCTTCCTCGCCTTGGGCGCGGTCGTCCTTGCGGTGACCGGGGCGGAAGCGCTGTATGCCGATATGGGTCATTTCGGGCGCAGCCCGATCCGCGTGTCCTGGCTTTGCTTCGTCCTGCCGGCATTGATGATGAACTATATGGGGCAGGGGGCTCTGCTGTTTCGCGAAGGCGCGGCTGCGCTCCACAGCCCCTTCTATCATCTGGCACCCCAATGGGCACAGTTGCCTCTGATCGGCCTCGCGACTTTAGCAGCGATAATTGCCAGCCAGGCAGTCATTTCCGGCGCATTTTCAGTGACGCAGCAGGCGATCCAACTGGGCTTCATGCCCCGCTTGCGGATCGCGCATACCAGTGCCTCGACCGCGGGGCAGATATATATCCCCCTCATCAATTGGGGATTGATGGTGATGGTCATCCTGCTGGTACTGGTGTTCCAGACATCGTCCAATCTGACTGCCGCATATGGCATCGCCGTCACCGGAGCGATGTTCATCGACAATCTGCTGCTGACCGTGCTGCTCTACCGGTTGTGGAAGTGGCGCTGGTATTATTCCGCACCCTTGCTTGCGGTATTCTTCATTGTGGATGGCGCATATCTCGCGGCCAATTTTACAAAGGTGCCGGATGGCGGCTGGTTCCCGCTGCTGATCGGTTTCGTCGTATTCACGCTCCTGACCACATGGTCGCGGGGGCGTCGGTTGGTGCAGGATCGCTTGCGCGAAGGCGCGATGCCAATCCCTGTGTTCGTAGCCTCGGCCGCTAACAGCGCTGTGCGCGTTCCGGGGACGGCCGTGTTCATGACATCCACGCCAAACGGTGTTCCCCATGCCTTGCTCCACAACTTGAAACACAACAAGGTGTTGCATGAGCGGGTCATCCTGCTGACGGTGAAGATCAAGGACGTTCCAGTCGTTGAGGATGATGGCCGATGCAGGCTGGAGGATCTCGGGAAGGGGTTCTTCCGCCTTGTTCTGGAATATGGGTTCATGCAGGAACCGGATGTTCCCGCGGCCCTCAAGAATGTCACCGGATGTGGTCAGGCATTCAGGATGATGGAGACCAGTTTCTTCCTGGCACGCCAAACGCTGTTGCCGTCTGCCAATCCAGGAATGCCGCTGTGGCGAGAGAAAATCTTCGCCTGGATGCTACGAAACGCGGAAAGCGCGATGGAATTTTTCCGCCTTCCTACCAACCGCGTTGTCGAACTGGGTAGCCAGGTAGAGATTTAAGATGCGAAAAGGGCGCGACCTTCAGGCCGCGCCCCATGAACATCCGATCAGGCTGCGTCGCGATCCTTGTTGATATCGACCAGCTGCCCGCCATTCACAGCGATCTTCTTTGGCTTCATCGCTTCAGGAATTTCGCGGACGAGTTCGATCGTCAGCAGGCCGTCCGCAAGATCGGCCTTTTCCACCCGCACGAAGTCGGCCAGCTCGAAACGCCGCTCGAAACTGCGATTGGCGATGCCGACATGCAGGAATTTGGAGCGATCAGAGTTCGGGCTATCTTCCTTGCGTCCGACAACCTGCAACAGATTTTGTTGAGCAGTGATGTCGATTTCGTCAGGCCGAAAGCCCGCCACCGCAAGCGTAACTCGATATCGGTCCTCCGAAAGACGCTCGATATTGAAAGGGGGATAGTTGTCGCCCTGCTGCAGGCGGGCATTGTTTTCGATCAGATCGAAAAGTCGGTCAAAACCCACGGTGGAGCGGCGATAGGGGGTAAGGTCAAAACCACGCATGTCATAATCTCCATCAGAGCAAAATGATCATACCGGACCCATGCTGGCGTCCGGCGATACGATGCGCGACCCCATCAGGCGGCCGTGCGTCGTTGATATGGTTGAACGAAATCGGGTTTCAAGAGGCCTGTTTCGGCCGGAATCAAAAGTGCCCGGATCGTGTTTCCACGATCCGGGCACTAATGGACGATTGCTCGTCTCCCCCTTGGTCTGCCTCAACCACTTCTCAGCCCCCTAAGCTTGAAGCGGGAAGCAGTATCCCTGAACCACGGCCATTAACCTGTGCTTCGATGACTTTGCTATGGCTCCGAAGGCCCGCTGTCACGGGCTATTTCCGTACGGGAAGATTTTAGCTTCACGCCTGTGGCTGAGGTGCAACAATCTGCGATGCTTGCCGTTAGTGGAGACCCTGCTAGACGGGCAGTAATTAACATCACGCAAAGGGCCGTTCGCGCCACCATGATCTTGTCACGCTACGAACGTATGATTGCCAAGCGCTATCTGCTGCCTGGGAAGGGGGAGGGATTCATTTTCCTCGTTGCTGGGATAAGCCTCGCCGCTGTGATGTTGGGGGTGGCCGCGCTCATCATCGTGATGAGTGTGATGAACGGGTTCCGCGCTGAGTTGTTCGACAAAATTGTGGGACTGAATGGCCATGCGGTGGTGCAGGGCTATGGTGGACGGTTGCCCGATTGGCGATCCATATTGAAAGAAGCAAAGGCGACGCCCGGCGTCACCAGCGCAACGCCGCTTATCGAACAGCCGCTGCTCGGCAGCTTTCAGGGACGGGTCGAAGCGGTCCTCGTCCGGGGCATGACCGTCAAGGACATCCGGAACAATGCTACACTGAAGGCGAAGGTGCTGGCAGGGAGCATGGATAACCTCACCGCCAACGCGGGCAAGGTTGGCATAGGATCGCGACTGGCTGAAAATCTGGGCCTTCAGCTTGGCGACAGCATCACCATAATCAATCCCGCAGGGCGATCGACGCCGTTCGGTACTGTACCGCGCCAGATTTCCTATCAGGTGGCGGCGATCTTTGAGGTGGGTGTCTACGACTACGACAAGGCGTTCGTCGTGATGCCTGTGGAAGATGCGCAGACCCTATTGTTGCTCGGCGACGTGGTCGGGATGATCGAGATCGAGACTGTGGACGCTGATCGGGTGGGAACGATCTTGGAACCGCTGGCTGGAAAGGTTGCCGGTCGCGCTGTCGTGACCGATTGGCGCCAGATGAACGCCTCCCTCTTTGAAGCACTGGCCGTTGAACGGGTCGCGATGTTCGTGGTGCTTTCGATCATCGTGCTGGTCGCGGTTTTCAACATCCTTTCCTCGCTGATCATGCTGGTGCGAGCGAAAACGCGTGACATTGCGATCTTGCGAACAATGGGCGCAAGTCGGGTTGGGCTCGTCAAGATATTCATGACCGTGGGCGTGACCATCGGATCGTTGGGCATGGTGGCCGGGATGGTGCTGGGCTTCACCTTCCTCTTTTTCCGGCAGAGTGTGGTGAATGCGATCCAGTTCATGACCGGGCAGAATTTGTGGGATCCCTCGATCCGTTTTCTGACCGAACTGCCGGCCAAGCCAGATCCCATCGAAATCACGATCATCTGCCTGATGGCGTTGATTTTCAGTTTCCTTGCTACGCTCTATCCAGCCTTCAAGGCTGCCAATACCGATCCCGTTCAGGTGCTGCGTTATGAATGACATATTGAAGGTTGCGGGCCTGAAGCGCAGCTTCACTCAAGGAGGTGTCACGATCGAGGTCCTGCGCGGCGTCGACCTGACCGTCGGAGAGGGAGAGATCGTGGCGCTGCTCGGGCCGTCAGGGTCCGGCAAATCGACCCTGTTGCAGGCGGTCGGTCTGTTGGAAGGCGGATTCGACGGGTCTATCCGCATCGATGGTGAGGAAGCTGCGCGCCTCGATAATGACGGGCGGACGCGCTTGCGCAGGGATGCATTGGGCTTCGTATATCAATTCCACCATCTGCTGCCGGATTTCAACGCGGCCGAAAATGTCATCCTCCCCCAGGTTATCCGCGACAAGGAGTTCAATGCGGCACGTGCACGTGCTGAGTCGCTCCTGACAACCTTGGGCCTTGGTCATCGTCTGGATCATCGGCCGAGCCAACTTTCTGGTGGCGAGCAGCAACGCGTGGCGGTGGCTCGGGCACTTGCCAACCGTCCTGCCTTGATCCTGGCCGATGAACCCACGGGGAATCTGGATGAACGGACAGCCGATATCGTGCTAGCCGAGTTTCTCCGCCTTGTGCGGGAGGAAGGCTCGGCCGCTCTGGTCGCGACCCATAATGAAAGGCTCGCGGAAAAGATGGATCGCGTCGTCCGCCTTCATGAAGGGTTGCTGGAAGAAGCTTCAGGCCTGAACTGAGGCATCTTCACGAACAGTGGCTACCACGATCTGGTTTCGTCCTTGCGCCTTTGCGCGAAGGAGCGCGGCATCGGCGGTTTGGACGAGCTGCGCAGGTTTGCCATGATCCGGATAGGCGGCGAGACCGAATGAAGCTGTGATGGGGCCAAGCTCTTGATGGCCATGCTGCACGCGCAGATTCTGAATCCTCGCTTGGACCTGCCGCGCTCGATCGATCGCCTGATCCAGCGAAAATCCGGGCATCAACAGCACGAACTCTTCACCACCCAAGCGGAAGGCGACACCGTCTTCACGGAGCGAGTCATCGAGCACACCGCCCACGGCCCGCAGCACCGCATCTCCGGCATCATGGCCATATGCGTCATTGAAGCGTTTGAAGTGATCGATGTCGATCATAAGGCAAGCGAGAGGGGAGCGATCGCGCGTGCTGACCGCCACTGCGTCTTCAAGCGCGGTGTCGAACCGCCGCCTGTTGGCGAGGCCGGTCAATGCATCAACCATTGCCATTTCGCGCAGCGCGTCGCGCAGGCGAAGGTTCGCCAGCGCCAGCCCGATATTTTCGGCCAGCATCTCCAGATATTTTTCAGTCCTTTCGATCTGGTCGGCGGTCAGATTTCCGGGCTCCTCGAAATAGAGCAGGCCAATTGTTTCACCCTGCGCCGCGAGCGGGATGCAAATGGTTGAAGCCGAACATTGCCCGCCCAGATGTTCGCAAGGGATGTCGATGATGTTTCCCGCAGGCCGGTGCGTCTGGCCGCGACGCAATCCCCAGCAATTTGAAGGGGGAAATTCCTCGTTCGACCATAGTGGCGACAACCAGTCGCAAGCCTGGCGCATCGCATTCCGGCGGGCGTCGTGGATGTATAGCCTGCCCGCGAAGCCGGGTGCGATCTCCGGCGCGAACCGTCGCACGACGTCGATCAGATCGGAGCTGTTGTCACAACCCTGAAGGCGCTGCGTCATGCGGGAAAGAAGGTCCTGCATGATCCGGTCAGCGTCGCGTTCCTTCTCCAGCCGTTGCCGCTCCAGGCCATTTTCGCGGAAGATCCGGATCGCCTGAGCCATATCTCCGATTTCGTCGACATGCGAAAATTCCGGCGGGATTGCTGCGAAGTCCTGTGCGGCCAAACGGGTAACTACATCGCTCAGGCGAACGACGGGGTGCAGGATGCGCTGTTTGAGAATGAAATAGAGAACACAGAGAAAAAGGAGCGCCGTGGCGCCGAGCATGATTTCGGACATGCTTCGCCATTGCCGCGCAGTCGTTGTGGCACGGGCGATCATCGTTTCGGTACGTTGATCTAGCATGTACTGAAACTTGCCGATCTGGGCACCGATGCGGTCGAGTTCGCGGCCATATTCATCGCCGAACAATATCGTCCGTGCAGTGTCGCGATTGCCTGCCTCGACGGCGCGTAAGGCCGCTTCCTGTTCATCGGTGAGAGCGTCGGTCCAATGTAGGGCGTCGCGAAGAGCACGAAGTTCGGCCTCAGTAGCACCCGCATCACGCAACCTGTCGATACGCTGTTCGACCGAGCGCAGTGCAGCTTTCCCGCGCCGGTACGCAATGACGTGAGTGGGATCTCCGGTAATCGAGAATGCCCGCGCCTGCTCCGTCTGTCGGTAGCTGTCTTCGAGCAACGCGGCCGTCAGCTGATCAAAGACCGCGCGCTGCTCGACTGCGGTGCGTTCCGCCTTTTCAGCGCCTGATGCCATGAGCATCGTCGTGCCGGAAGCGAGCGTCAGGAGTACGGTGGCGCCATAAGCCCAGTTGGTGATCGTGGATAAACGCATATGCGTGCAATTATGTGTGAGAAGTTGGAGAATGCTTAATCATGGGGCAAGCGGCCCGGAGATTGCGCCACATTGGCGCAGCTTGCGAGCAGACGGACGCCGCCGTTTATCCACAGCATTTCTCAAGAAGGACTGGCGCCCGAGGTGGTAGCGGCGCTATCAATGCCGAATGCCTCATGCCGGTTTTGTACCCCTTCGCATTTTTTCCTCTTTCACCATGTTGGAAGGCGCGATCGAGCCGAAAAAGATCGCGAAGCAAGCGCGAACGCTGGGCTTTCCGGCCGCAGCGATCACTGACCGCAATGGCCTTTATGGGTCGATGGCTTTTTCAGATGCCTGCAAGGGCGAGGGCGTTCAGCCGATAATCGGAGCCATGCTGGGCATATTGCGGCCGGGGCGCCCTGCCAATGCCGCTGCCGTGCATGATTGGCTGGCGCTTTATGCCCAGGATGAAGCTGGATATGATAATCTTTGTGCGCTGGTTTCGATGGCCCACCTCGACCGTCCGGTCGAAGAAGTTCCCCACGTTACCCTGGATGCGCTGGTGGGCCGGACGGAAGGGCTTATCGCTCTGACCGCTGGGGCGGAGGGAGCGCTTGCTCGATTGTTCGCGGAGGACCAGCCCGACGCCGCGTTTGCCTATGCTGACCGGCTTCAGACCCTCTTTCCGGATCGCCTATATGTCGAAATTTGCCGGAGGCTTGATCCCATCGAAGGCAGGGCGGAAGCTGAATTGCTCGAACTTGCCTATTCGCGTGATCTGCCGCTGATCGCTACCAATCCGACCTGCTTTGCTGAGCCTCACTTTCACGAGGCGCATGATGTGATGCTCTGCATCGCCGACGGGGCCTATGTTGAAACTCCCGACCGGCGGACGAGTTCGCCTGACGCCTGGATGAAACCGGCCGCAGAGATGAAGCGGCTGTTTGAGGATTTGCCGGAGGCGCTAGCCAACACGCTTGTAGTCGCCCAACGCTGCGCGGTCGCTGCACCAAAACGCAAGCCTATCCTGCCGAGTCTCGCTGGCGACATCGAAGGCGAAGCGCAGATGTTGCGGGAGCAGGCAACGGCAGGACTGGAGTGGCGGCTGGAAAAGGCAGGGATTGAGGGAGATGAGGCCCGCCAGCCCTATTTCGACCGGCTGAAATTCGAAACCGACATCATCATTCAGATGGGTTTCCCCGGCTACTTCCTGATCGTTGCCGACTTCATCAAATGGGCGAAGGAACAGGATATTCCCGTGGGTCCGGGCCGCGGTTCGGGCGCTGGCTCGGTGGTTGCCTGGGCGCTCACCATTACCGATCTTGATCCCCTGCAACTGGGGTTGCTGTTCGAACGATTCCTCAACCCCGAACGCGTTTCCATGCCGGACTTCGACATCGATTTCTGCGAAACGCGACGCGGTGAAGTGATCCGCTATGTTCAGCAGAAATATGGCTCCGACCATGTGGCGCAGATCATCACCTTCGGTAAGTTGAAGGCGCGCGCGGTGCTGAAGGATACCGGACGCGTTCTGCAGATGAGCTATGGGCATGTGGACCGCCTTGCCAAGCTGGTGCCCAATCATCCGACTGATCCCTGGACGCTGGAACGCTCCTTGAACGGCGTGGCAGAGTTCAAGGCCGAATATGACAATGACAATCAAGTCAAACGACTGATCGACTATGCGATGAAGCTGGAGGGGTTCCCCCGACATAGCTCAACGCATGCGGCGGGCGTCGTCATTGGCGACCGGCCGCTGTCACAGCTTGTGCCGCTCTATCGCGATCCGCGGTCGGACATGCCGGTGACCCAGTTCGACATGAAATATGTCGAAGGCGCGGGATTGGTAAAGTTCGACTTCCTGGGTCTCAAAACGCTGTCTGTTCTGCAAAAGGCGGTCCAGCTGCTGGCTGGGCGCGGCGTCGAGATCGATTTGAGCATCCTCAGTTGGGACGATCCGGCAGTCTATGACCTTCTTCAGCGGGGCGACACGGTCGGCGTGTTCCAGCTGGAATCGGAAGGCATGCGCAAGACGCTGGCCGCCGTTCGGCCCACCAATTTCGGCGATATCATCGCGCTCGTTTCGCTCTATCGGCCCGGTCCGATGGACAATATTCCTATGTTCGGGCGCCGTAAAAATGGCCAGGAAGATATTGAATATCCTCATATTCTCCTGAAGCCTATCCTCGAAGAGACCTACGGCATCTTCGTCTATCAGGAACAGGTGATGCAGGCCGCCCAGATCTTGGCGGGCTATTCCCTGGGGGACGCTGACCTTCTTCGTCGTGCCATGGGCAAGAAGATCAAGGCGGAAATGGATGCTCAGCGAGCGCGGTTTGTGGAAGGTTGCGCCGGGAGCGACATTCCGGCCGCCAAAGCCAATGAGCTGTTCGATTTGATCGACAAGTTTGCGGGCTATGGCTTCAACAAGTCCCACGCCGCGGCCTATGCGCTGCTTGCCTATCAGACGGCCTGGTTGAAAGCGCATTATCCGGCGGAATTCTATGCCGCCTCGATGGCGTTCGATATCCATCTCACGGATAAGCTGACCATCTTTGTCGATGACATGCGGCGCATGGGCCTCAGCTGCCTTGCGCCCGACATCAATCGCAGCCTTGCCGACTTCTCCGTTGAACCGATCCAGCATGAGGGTGAGGATGCGCGCCTTGGTTTCGCGGTGCGCTATGCCTTGGGGGGGCTAAAGGGCGTCGGCGAAAAGGCGATGGAGCAGCTGGTTGCCGAGCGGGATGCGGGTGGGTCGTTCAAGTCCCTCGATGACTTTGCAGACCGGATAGAGCCGCGATTATTGAACCGCCGCCAGCTTGAAAGTCTCGCAGCATCAGGCGCGTTCGACGAAATTCATCCTGACCGGGCTGGAGTGCATGCAGCGGCGGATACTATCCTGAGCGTTGCCGCCAGTGCTGCTGAAGCGCGCGAAAGCGGGCAGGGCGGCTTGTTTGGCGACGTTGAGACGCCGCATGCAGACGTCCGAATTCCGCCCCATCAGACCTGGTCTACTGCGGACAGGATGGCGCAGGAAAAGGAAGCCTTTGGCTTCTACTTCTCGGCGCACCCTGTTGATCGCTATCGCCATTTGGCTGAGGCGCGTGGCGCTAGGAGCTACGGAGCGATCTGTTCCGAGCAGGTGGCGGAGGGCGGGCGCGCCAATGCGGTCATGGCCGCGATGGTGGAAGAGGTGCGCTGGCGCGAAACGCGACGCGGTGCGCGATATGCGGCAGCGACCTTCTCCGACAGCAGCGGACAATTCCAGGCGAGTTGCTTCGATGAAGATGCATGCAAGGCTATCGAGGTTATGGCGCGGGACGGTGATTGCGCCCTGTTGATGGTAGAGCTGGATCGTATGCCGGGCGAGGAAACACCTCGCGTGACGATCAGAGGCGTGGAGCAGTTTAACCAACTCGCCAGCGCATCGCGGATGGAATTGGTCGTGGATGTGCAGGATGCATCAGCTGTCAACGCGTTGGCGGAACTGCTGCTACGCAACAGGGGCGGGCGCAGCGAAGTTTTCCTGCGTACCCCACTGGCGGGCGGAAAGGCTGCGCGGATGTTCGTTGGGGATGATTTCCTGATCGGGGCGGATCAGGTGGACGCGATCGCGCTCATTCCGGGCTTGTCCATCCAAAGATTCGAACGGATGGAGCCGAAAGCGGATGGGTATCGGGCACGGACTCGGCGCTCTGGCTTCAGGCTGGTCGCTGCAACGGCCTGATCAAAAGAGTTGAAGCTGTGGACCTGCGGGCGGACGGAACAAGTCGGTCCTGAGTGTTAGCCTCTCGCCTGAAAAGCCGACGCGTTTTCGCGCTTTGATGAAACGGGTGCGTATCAAGTCGGCCCAAACCCCCTGACCGCGCATTCTGGTCCCAAAATCAGGATCATTGTCGCGGCCTCCCCTTATTTCATGAATGATTCCCATGACTTTTGCCGCTCGGTCTGGGTAATGTTCTTGAAGCCAGGCGCGGAACAAGGGCGCCACCTCGAAGGGGAGCCGAACCGGGATGAAGGTGGCGTCGCGAGCCCCGGCGGCGGCGACGATTTCGACTATGGCCTCGATCTCATGGTCTGTGATGGCGGGGATGATGGGAGAGACGCTGGCGACGACCGGCACGCCTGCTTGCGCCAGCTGACGGATAGCCTCCACCCGCCGAAGTGGATGGGCCGCGCGAGGTTCCAGAGTACGCGCAACCTTTGGATCAAGGGTCGTTACGGAGATCATCACGGCGACGAGCCGGTCGCGCGCCATCTCCTTCAGAAGATCAAGGTCGCGAAGAACCCGGTCGGACTTTGTCGTGATGAAGAGTGGGTGGCGGCATTCAGCCAATATCTCAATAGACTGCCGAGTAATCTTCCAATCCCGTTCGATCGGTTGATAGGGATCGGTATTGGTCCCCATGGCGATAGGGGAGACGCTGTAGGAGGGCTTGGACAGTTCGGCGCGGAGCAGGGCGGGCGCATCCGGCTTGGCGAAGAGGCGGGTTTCGAAATCCAGGCCGGGTGACAGATCGTGATAGGCGTGGGTTGGCCGGGCGAAACAGTAGATGCATCCATGTTCGCAGCCTCGATAAGCGTTGATCGATTGGCTAAAGGAGAGATCAGGCGACTTGTTGCGGCTGATGATAGCCCGGGGATGTTCGACGGTGACCTGTGTGCGACGGCGCGGTACGGGGCCATCTATGGCATCAAGCGTATCGAGCCAGTCGCCGTCAGCGATCTGTTCCGCGATATTGAAGCGGTGACTAGCGACATTCAACGTCGCGCCTCGACCCTTTTCAGCAACCATGCTCCATTAGAACATAATAGGAACATTGTAGCAAGGGCCAGTTCGTCAGCGCTCCATCAAGCGGGGCATCAGTTCGACGAAATTGCAGGGGCGATAACGGCTGTCGAGTTGGGTGGAGAGAATGCCGTCCCAAGCATCCTTCACCGCGCCGGTAGAACCTGGCAGTGCGAAGATATAGGTCCCGCGCGAGACGCAGGCGGTGGCTCGCGACTGTATCGTCGAGGTTCCGATTGTCTGGTAGCTGAGCCAGCGGAACAGTTCGCCGAAGCCAGGTATTTCCTTGTCCTGGACCTGGGCGATCGCTTCCGGGGTCACATCGCGACCGGTGACGCCCGTGCCTCCCGTGGAGATGATGCAATCAATCTGTGGATCGTCAATCCAGCTGTGCAGGCGCGCAACGATGGCGGCTCGATCATCTTTTTCGATATAGCGCGCAGCCAATATGTGGCCCGCAGCCTTTATCCGCTCGACCAAGGTGTCGCCGGATCGATCGTCTGCAAGGCCTCTGCTGTCGGACACCGTCAGGACCGCAATTCGCACCGGCAGAAATGGCCGGTCCTCATCGATCGGCATTAGTCAGAGCCGCCCGCGATGCTGGGTGCGGACAGATTGCTGTTCTGGCTCAGCCTGACCATGCGTGTCCCCTTGGCGGTGGGGAAAGTCGGCCACATGCCCTGCGCCATGCCGGTGAGGCAATCGGCGCTGCCCTTCGCCTGGATTTGATACATCCAGTAGTTGCGCATGACGATGTTCACATAAGCGCGGGTTTCATAATAGGGCAGCGACTCCATGAACAGGAGAGGGTCGCCATTGTCCTTGACCTCGCTGTTCCACCGTTCGACGGGCAGGGGGCCTGCATTATAGGCGGCCATGACCTTGGGTAGCAGCCCGCCGGTGGCGCTCATGTTGCGGAGATTTTCCAGGTAACGCTGGCCATATTCCATGTTGGTCGATGGCACGAAGAGTTGGGCAGGGGAGGAAAGGCCCATGTCGCTGCCGGTGCCAGGCAGGACCTGCATCAGGCCGCGGGCACCTGCACTGCTGACGACGTCGCTACGGAACCCTGATTCCTGAAGTGTGTGGGCATAGATCAATGCGGGATCGACGCGCCATCCCCCATCCGGACGCCAGTCGGGCGTCGGGAAGCGGGCGAAGCTGCCAGGCTGTTTACCCGCCGGACCATTGTGCGCGAGCCAAAGCTGGGTGGCGGGAAGGCTGAGAGCGTTGGCCAGTTTCAGCAGCGCGTCATATTGGGCCGCGCCGCCCAGCCGCGCCTGGTGGCGGATGAACTGGTCGGCCTTCGCGATCTGCCCGATGGACGCAAGAGCAATGGCCGCGCGGACATTCGGGCTGTCCTTGAGCTGTTGCCAATCGGCTGCGCCAAAGTGGGGCGCCATTTTGGCGCCGCCAACCGGTATGCCCAGCGTCTCGCGGGCAAGCAAGCCATAGAAGGTTTCATCGGATCGAGCTGCCGTCTTCAGAAGGCTTTCGACCTTTTCGGCCTGACCGCAGACCATATAGGCGCGGGAAGCCCAATAGGCGCCTGCTGCCCGCATGTCGGCATTTCCAGCGAGAGCCGCAACATTGGCGAACGCAGGCGCGGCTGTGGCACAGTCATGCTGGCGCCAAGATGCGAGACCCAGCGTCCAGTGTGCTTGCACCGTCCAGTCGCTGCTCGAACGGGTTTCGAGCGCTCGGTTGGCCATGCGGCGTGCGTCGGCGTCGTTATTCTCGATATAATAGGACCAGGCGACACGCTGGCGCACTTCCGTCACGCCTTCAGGGGTGAGGCCGATTTCCCCGGACGCCAGCAGCGTTTCCGCTCCGACAGGATCGTCATTCTTAATGAAAGGCGTGATCTGGCCAACCAGCGCCTGGGCCAGCAGGTCGGTCTTCGTCGTGGCGACATATTCGCGGCGAGGGGCCGATCCCAGCCATACCATCTTCTGGATTTGCGGGAGGGTAGGCAGGATCGTCGCGCCGCGCTTCTGCGCGAGCCGCGAAAGTTGTTCCGCGTTGGGAAGCCAAGCTGCCTTGTTCACCAGGTCGAGCACATCGAACAGCTCGACGCGTGGAGAGTCCTTCGCCACATAGAGGTCGGAGAGGGCAACGAAACGCATCGGATCCTGCTGATCCAACGCCAGGATCATGGCTTTTGCGTCAGCCCAACTCTGACTCGTCAGCGCGGCGTATATGGCGGAGTAACGCCCCTTGTCGGCGTCATTGATGGACAAGGCGGAGTTGAAGTCGGACCTGAATGCTGCGGCCGACGGCGCGTTATCCGCTTTTGCGGGCATGGCTGCGGCGGCACTCATGGCGGCCAGAGCCAGACAGGAAGATCGGGTGAGCGCGCGAATCACTGATGCATATCCTCGACCAGGCGTTGCAATGTGCGCCAACATTCCGCTTTCGCCGCGGGCTGCCCGAGCAGGAGCCGCGGGTGGAAAGTGGCTAAAGCAGGCACAATGCCGCCATCATGGTTAAAAAAGTGTAAACTTTCCATCCCTTGCTTGTCTTGTACGGGAAGGAATGTGCGGATCGTCCGGTCGCCCAGAAGCAGCAGCTTGCCGGGAGCTGCGAGGGAAACATGGGTGCGCATGCGATCGGCCGCAGCATTCAGATCCGCCGCCTCCACCATGCCGCCGGGTGGGCGCGCGCAAAAGAGGGAAGCGATGTAGACCGTTTCACGCGACAAGCCGATGGCAGAGAGCATGGCGTCGAACAAGCGTCCGGCGCGGTCGGCAAGCAATGTGCCTGCGTCCATGTCGGCCGGATCGGGCATGTCCGTGATCACCATCAGCGGAGATCCAGCTTGTCCCTGCGGCAATATGGGCGTTCCGGCCCAGCGGCGCTCGGGTTGTCCCGCATCCTCAGCGAGCCAGGTCGTAAAATCCTGAAGCGATCCGGGCTTCTTCACCGTGGCGGGAGGGGAAGTGGATGATGGCGGAGCGGTCGCGGGCGTTGGTCGCAGCCAATTGACCGGCGTTTCCGTCGTCGCGCCATCAACGCCCGCCATGTCCCACCATGCCAGATAGGCGCTGGCAGCATCGGCCAAGTCTTCCGTCATTCCCCGCATCGTTCTTCTAGGGCCAGAGGTTGACGCCGGGGTCAAGAATCTTCATCGGCAACCAGTGGTAAATCGTTTGAGTAATGCGGCGGCCGGACAGGAGAGGGAAACTATCCGGCCCGTCTCGATGGAGGGATTATGAGCGAACGGGAATCGATGCCCTATGACATCGTCATCGTCGGCGGGGGACCGGCGGGGCTGTCCGCGGCGATCAGGCTGAAGCAGCTGGCCAATGACGCCGGTCAGGAACTGGCGGTGTGCGTTCTGGAAAAAGGGTCCGAGATCGGCGCCCATATTCTGTCGGGCGCGGTGATCGATCCCAAGGCGCTTGATGAATTGTTGCCGGACTGGCGGGACATGGGCTGTTCGCTTGCTGAGGTTCCCGTGCGCGATAACCAGCACTGGTTCCTGACCAAGCGCGGCAAATTGCCTGTGCCCCACATCGCCACGCCTCGCTGGATGCACAACAAGGGGACCTATACCGGGTCGCTGGGCAATCTGTGCCGCTGGCTTGCCGAGCAAGCCGAAGGACTGGGCGTCGAAATATTCCCCGGATTCGCCGCCGCCGAAATTCTCTACAATGAAGATGGTAGTGTAAAAGGAGTCGCCACCGGCGACATGGGCATCGACCGGGAAGGCAATCGCAAGGGCGATTATCAGCCGGGGCTGGAACTGCACGCCAAATATACCTTCTTCGCGGAAGGCGCGCGCGGCCACCTGACCAAGATCCTCAAGCGCCAGTTCGAACTGGACAAGGATTGTGAACCGCAGGTCTATGGCCTGGGCATGAAGGAATTGTGGGATATCGATCCCGCCAAGCACAAGCCGGGCCTGGTCATCCACACGCAGGCTTGGCCGCTGACTGACGCCTACGGCGGCGGCTTCCTTTATCATCAGGCCAACGGGCAGGTTGCGATCGGCTTCGTGGTTGGCCTCGGATACCGCAACCCCTACCTCTATCCCTTCGAGGAGTTCCAGCGCTGGAAACAGCACCCGGCGATCCGCCAGTATCTGGAGGGCGGGCGCCGCGTGTCCTATGGCGCGCGCGTGATCAATGAAGGTGGTTGGCAGTCGGTGCCGAAGCTGGTGTTCCCTGGCGGTGCGCTGATTGGTTGCTCGGCAGGCTTCGTCAATGTGCCGCGCATCAAGGGCACGCATACGGCGATGAAGTCCGGTATGCTGGCGGCCGAGGCGGCGTTTGAAGCGATTCAGAACGAACGCTCGCGCGATGTCCTGCACGACTATGATGATCGCCTGCGGTCGAGCTGGATCGCGGACGAATTGAAGCTGGTCAAGAATGCCGAGCCGCTGCTGGCCAAGTTCGGCAATACGATCGGCACGTTGCTGGCGGGTGTCGATATGTGGATGCGCACGCTGAAGATCGGCCTGCCCTTCACGATGAAGCACAAGCCGGATAATGAAAAGATCTGGCCCAAGGAGATCGGGCACAAGATCGACTATCCCAAGCCCGATGGGGTGATCAGCTTTGATCGCCTGTCGTCTGTGTTCCTGTCGAACACCAATCATGAGGAGGACCAGCCGGTTCACCTTCAGTTGAAGGACCCGTCCATCCCGATCAATTACAACCTCCCCATGTATGACGAACCGGCGCAGCGCTATTGCCCGGCGGGGGTCTACGAGGTGGTTGGGCAGGATGAGGGCAATCCCCGATTCCAGATCAACGCCCAGAACTGTGTCCACTGCAAGACGTGTGACATCAAGGACCCGACGCAGAACATCAACTGGGTCGTGCCCGAAGGCGGCGGGGGGCCGAACTATCCCAACATGTAGGCGCCTGCTCTCTGCGATGTTGCTGCCGATGCTGCTGGCTTCCCCTGCTGGCGCATCGGTGGATCGGTCGAGCGCGCTGCATGCTTATGCGCGGGGCAGGTTGGCCGACAGTGATGGAGCGGCGCGCATTGCGCTTAATAGCTATCGCGATGCGCTGGCCGGTGATTCGGACAGCGTGGAGGTGGCGAGGCGTTCCTATCTGCATGCTTTGATGAGCGGCGACATGGCTCTGGCCATGCGATCGGCAAGGCTGCTCGACGCCAAAGGCCTGATGCCAAGGGACGGGTCGCTCCTGTTTCTTGGCGAAGCTTTGACCCGCAAGGATTGGAAGGCGGCCGGTCAGATCACGGATCGGGTCGCGGCTGAAGGCAATTTCGGGTTTCTGGCGCCGATAATCCGCAGCTGGATTGCGGTGGGTGAAGGCCGGGTTGCGCCGCCGGAGATCGACCCGGCGGATCGCTATGCCTCCCTCGCGCGGCGATACATTGATGAGCATATCGCGCTCCAGGCGCTTGGCCGTGGAGACGTTGCGGGCGCTAGGCTGGCGATCAATCGCGCGCTCGGGCTGCGCACGGTCGAACTCGCCGAAATGCGGCTGACCTTCGCGGCGCAGCTTGCGGCTCGGGGCGCAAGAACGGAGGCGATGGCTTTGCTTCCTGATGGGCGGGCCGACTATGCTCTGGCGCGGAAGGATATCGCGCGCAAACGCGGAGTCGGGGAAGCAGGGCGAGCGCTGACGCCAGCGCAGGGGTTTGCCCGGCTGCTTGTGCGTTTGGCTGCCGACATTTCATCTGATGAGAGTACGCGTATGCTGGCGATCAGGCTGGCTCGCATCGCCAGCTTCGCCAATCCCGGCGGCGCTGATGGCAGGCTGGCCCTGGCGCAATTGCTGACCGAGGCCGGGCGCGGGGACCAGGCTGTGTCTGAACTGAACCAGGTCGCGCCAGAAGGTTGGTTTGGATCGCTCAGGCAGGCGGCGATGGTCAATGCACTCGCGGCGTCTGATGACAGCACGGCAGCAATATCGCTCGCCCGCTCCCTGGCTAACGCATCGGGTGCGGATGTGGATCATATGGTGAAGCTGGGGCAGTTGCTGGCGCAAGCGAAGGATTTCACCGGGGCTGCTGACGCTTTCCGGATGGCCGAAGGGCGCTACGGCGCGGACAATGTGCCTTGGGCTCTGTTGCTGATGCAGGGCAGTGCGCTTGAGCAGGCGGGCCGATGGGACGAAGCCCGTGGAGCCCTGGAGCGCGCTGCGAAGATCGCGCCCAATGAGCCGGCGGTGCTGAACTATCTGGGCTACGCTCAGGTCGAGCGGCGGCAGAATGTTACGGCTGCGCTTGAACTTTTGAAGAAGGCGAGCGCCCTGAAACCAGACGACCCGTCCATAACGGACTCTCTTGGATGGGCGCATTTCGTGACCGGAGATGTGGAAACGGCTGTGCCTGTGCTGGAGCGTGCGGCGGAAGGTGCTCCGGCTGATGTGACCATCAACGAACATCTCGGCGACGCGTTATGGGCCGCCGGACGCCGCTATGAAGCGCGCTACGCCTGGCGGGCTGCGGCTGTCTTCGCGGAAGGAGAAGTGGCGGCGCGACTTCATGCGAAGGCGAAAACCGGGATGACGCCAGAATATGTCGCACCCTGAAGCTGCAATGTTGTTGGAAACCGCCTTCGCAAAGGTGAATCTCGCCCTGCACGTGCGAGATCGGCGGCCGGATGGCTATCATGCGCTGGAAAGCCTGTTTGTGTTTGCGAAGGACGGAGACCTCCTCAGCGGAAGTCTAGGCCATGGGGAGGAAATCAGCCTGACGCTGGATGGGCCGTTCGGCAAGGCATTGGGCTCCGACACCGATAATCTCGTCATGAGAGCCGCCCGGGCGCTGCAGGACTATTTGGGTGAAGCGCGCGGCGCTGCGTTGAAGCTGACGAAAAACCTTCCGGTAGCATCGGGCATTGGCGGCGGCTCCGCCGATGCGGCGGCGACGTTGCGACTGCTGAACCGGTTGTGGGACGCACGACTCCCCGGCGCTGAACTGGAGCGCATCGCCCTGTCCCTGGGTTCGGACGTGCCAGCCTGCGTCAGCAGCGTTACGCAGATGGTGCGCGGCCGGGGCGAAGTGCTCGAGGCCCTGGATGTCCAAGGCTTGGAGGGGACGGCGATGCTCCTGGTCAATCCAGGTGTCGGCGTCTCCACGGCCGATGTCTTCAGTCGATGGGACCGGCTAGATCGAGGCCCCTTAACCGCTGCGACCCTCGACGATGTGATCGCAAGTGCGCGCAATGACCTGGAACCGGCGGCGATCGCGGTAGCGCCTGTTATTGCCGACGTGCTTTCCCTGCTACGGGAGCAAGTGGGTGTCAGGCTGGCTCGGATGTCGGGGTCTGGCGCAACCTGCTTTGCGTTGTTCGATGATCCGGGCGAGCGAGCTGTGGCCGCGCGCACAACATCAGCGATTCAACCCGGCTGGTGGGTAATGGAAACGGAGATCGGCGGAGCGTGAGCGAGGCATTTACACAGGTGGAAGGCGGCCCCCTCGACCTGCTCATCATCGCGGATCATGCGTCGGCTCACGTGCCTGCCGACATCGATCTGGATATCGATCCTGCCCTGCTGAGCAACCACATCGCCATAGACATCGGAGCGGCCGAGGTCAGCCGGTTACTCGCGGAGCAGTTGGGATGCACCGCGATATTGGGTGGCATTTCTAGGCTTGTGATCGACCTTAATCGTGAGGATGACGCGCCGGGCCTGCTGCCCGTGATGAGCGATGGTCATGTCATTCCGGGCAATCGCCATGCAGACCTTTCCGATCGGATGATCCGCTTTCATCATCCCTATCATCATCAGATCGGCGGACTGCTCGACGGAATGACGTCGCCTTTCATCCTCTCAGCGCACAGCTTCACCCCGCAACTGGCAAGTGACCCTGAAGCAGAACGGCCATGGGACATTGGCGTGCTTTATAATGAAGATGCCCGTGCGGCCCGCATCGCCATTCCGATGCTGGAGGAGGCTGGCCTGATTGTCGGCGATCAGCTGCCCTATTCGGGGCGGTTGCTGAACGCGACCATGAACCGTCATGCCGAAGCCAATGGCATACCTTATCTCGGCATCGAGATGCGGCAGGATCTGGTGAGCGACGGCAACGGGCAAAGCCGCTTCGCCAGCATAATTGGCCCCATCGTGCTACAATGCCGCAATAGCCTTGCGTGACTCGTCCCTTTTTGGAAAGGAGGCGCGCAAGAAGGGTAGGTTTTATGTCTCATACATTCGACAAGTCGAAACTGCCGAGCCGCCATGTCTCGGTTGGTCCGGAGCGCGCTCCGCATCGTAGCTATTATTATGCGATGGGCCTGACCGAAGAAGAGATTGGCCGTCCCTTCGTAGGCATTGCTTCGGCCGGCAATGACAGCGCGCCTTGCAACACGACGCTCGACATGCAGGCGGACTTCTGCCGTCAGGGCGTGAATGAAGCAGGCGGCATGCCGCGCCGGTTCAACACCATCACCGTCACCGACGGTATCGCGATGGGCCATCAGGGTATGAAAAGCTCGCTGGCGAGCCGCGAAGTCATCGCGGATTCGGTTGAGCTTTCGGTGCGCGGCCACTGCTATGACGCTCTCGTCACTTTTGCCGGATGCGACAAGTCGTTGCCCGGCATGATGATGGCGATGCTGCGCCTGAATGTGCCGTCGATCTTCGTTTATGGCGGGTCGATCCTGCCGGGCCGTTTTGAAAATCGCGACGTTACCGTCGTCGATGTGTTCGAGGTGGTCGGCAAATATGCAGCGGGCGCTTGTCCGCTGAAGGATGTGATCGCGCTAGAAAAGGTGGCTTGCCCCGGACACGGCGCTTGCGGCGGTCAGTATACGGCGAACACCATGGCCTGTGTGGGTGAGGCGATCGGCCTCTCGCTGCCGAACAGCAACATGGCGCCTGCTCCCTACAAGAGCCGCGAAGAGGTCGCCGTCGCAGCGGGCCGTCAAGTGATGGAACTACTGGCGAAGAACATACGTCCGCGTGATATCTGCACCCGTGAGGCCTTCGAGAATGCGGCCCGCATCGTCGCTGCGACGGGCGGCTCGACCAACGGAGCGCTGCATTTGCCCGCTATGGCGAACGAGTGCGGCATCGATTTCGACCTGTTCGACGTGGCGGAAATCTTCAAGTCGACGCCTTACATCGCTGACCTCAAGCCCGGCGGTAAATATGTCGCCAAGGATATGTACGATGCTGGCGGCATCTACATGCTGATGAAGACCTTGTTCGACAACGGCTTGCTGCATGGCGATTGCATGACCGTCACCGGCAAGACGATCGCCGAGAATATCGAGGAAGTGACCTGGAATCCTGACCAGAAGGTCATTTATGACGTCAAGTCGCCGATCACGCCGACCGGCGGCGTCGTGGGCTTGAAGGGGTCGCTTGCTCCCAACGGTGCGATCGTGAAGGTCGCGGGCATGCACCGCCTCCAGTTCGAAGGGCCTGCTCGCGTTTTCGATTGTGAGGAAGACGCTTTTGCTGCGGTCGAAGCGCGCGACATCGCCGAAGGATCGGTTATCGTCATCCGCTATGAAGGCCCTAAGGGCGGCCCCGGCATGCGCGAAATGCTGTCGACCACTGCCGCGCTGTACGGCCAGGGTATGGGCGAGAAGGTGGCATTGATCACCGACGGGCGCTTCTCCGGCGCGACGCGCGGCTTCTGCATTGGCCATGTGGGGCCGGAAGCTGCCGAGGGCGGTCCGATCGCGCTGGTCGAGAATGGCGACCTCATCGCTATCGACGCCGAAGCAGGCACGATCGACCTCAAGGTTTCCGAGTCCGTGCTGGCCGAGCGGCAAAAGAACTGGAAGCCTCGCCAGAATGATTATCAGTCAGGCGCGCTCTGGCGCTATGCACAGAATGTGGGACCGGCTTACAAGGGGGCAGTGACGCATCCCGGAGCGAAGACCGAAACCCATGTCTATGCGGATATCTGAACAGATCGCCGGGACGGGACTCCTGTGCCTCGCCCTGGTAGGCTGTGATCAGGGCGAAGGGGCGCAGAGCCCCTTTGCGAACTCTGCATCGGAAAAGAGGGCTCTTGCGGACTGCGCGATCGGTGCCGACGCCAAATGGGCGCGCATTTGCGCGGTCGAACAGGACGGAGAGCTTCTAATCATCCGCCACCCGGATGGTGGGTTCCGCCGTTTTCATATTCTGGACGACAGGCGGGGTCTGGCATCGGCTGATGGTGCGGAGCCCGCGAAGATCGCCGTAATTAGCGACGCTGTTATCGAAGTAAGCGCGGGCCAGGATCATTACAGACTGCCAGCGACCGTTACTCCGGCAACTATGCCATGATCGGGACGTCCATCCTGACCGCAGCCCAGATGCGGCAAGCCGAACAGGCCGTGTTCGCGGGTGGTATCCCAGAATATAAACTCATGGAGCGCGCGGGGGCTGCGGCGGCAGAGGTCATCTGGCGCGCGGGCGGTCGGCGGGACCTTCTGGTGCTGTGTGGTCCAGGTAATAATGGCGGCGATGGCTTTGTCGTTGCCCGTTTGTTGCGGGCGCGGGGCGTGCCGGTCCGTGTCGGCGCATTGGGGGAGAGCCGCACGGATTCGAGCCGCCGTGCACGGGCAGCATGGAATGGGCCGATCGAGTCCCTCAATGACGCGGGTTCGGCAACCCAAATGGTCGATGCTCTATTCGGCACGGGGCTTTCGCGTGGGCTGGATAAGGTTGTTGCCGAACGGCTGAACAGCCTCACGGAGCGAGCCGGTCTCAGCTACACCATCGATCTGCCGAGCGGGGTCGATACGAACAGTGGGGCACTGCTGTCCCCGGTGCCGCAATTCGACGTTTGCATTGCGCTGGGGGCGCTCAAGCCTGCTCATGTGCTGCATCCTGCGGCCGGTACGTTCAAGCGGCTGACTTGTGCGGACATTGGCGTGGGAGATGACGGAGCCGTTCATAGGCTTGCTCCGCCTCGCCTGACAGCGCCGGGAGCAACAGATCATAAATATAGCCGTGGACTGGTCGCCATAGTGGGCGGCAGCATGGCGGGGGCAGGGCGACTTGCTGCCGAGGCTGCGGCGCGTTCCGGCGCAGGCATGGTGCGACATCTGGTCGTGGACACAGGTTCTTCGACTGCGGACGCTATCGTGATGTTGCGGGCTGACGAGCCTGATCAGGTAGAGGCGCAACTTCAGGACGAGAGGTTTGCGGCGGTGCTGGTCGGGCCTGGCTTGGGCCATGATGAGCATGCAGCCGATCGTTTGAAGGCAGTGCTGCAATGCGGTCATCCACTGGTGCTCGACGCTGACGCGCTAACATTATTGGCAACGGGGCAGGTAGGGCCAGTTCCGCCTTCGTCGATCCTGACCCCACATGAGGGGGAGTTCGTGAGGCTGTTTGGCGATCTGTCCGGTAGCAAGATTGATCGTGCGGCTGAAGCGGCACGGCGCACGGGGGCCATAGTGATCCTCAAAGGACCGGATAGCATCATCGCGGCACCCGATGGCCGCGCTGCTGTAGCAACCGGCGGGTCATCCTGGCTATCGACAGCCGGAACGGGGGATGTTCTGGCGGGCCTGGCTGCCGGACGGCTGGCGGTTGGGGGTGACCCGTTTCGCGCGGCGAGCGAAGCCGTCTGGCTTCATGGCGAGGCAGCGAGACGTGCAGGAGCGGCGTTTGTCGCGGATGATTTGATCACCCGGTTGCCAGCGGCTATCGCCTCCCGCCTGTGACCGACATCGACAATGATCTTGTAATTCGCATCGCCGCAAAGGGCGATGGCGTAACCGCCGATGGGAGGCACGTGCCGCTTGCAGCGCCGGGAGACAGGCTGGCGGCCGATGGCAGTCTTTCAACTGGTCCCCATCATGTTGAAGCGCCCTGTATTCATTTCCCCGCCTGTGGTGGGTGCGAACTGCAGCATGTCGATGAACAAAGCCTCGCTGAGTTCGTCACGGGGCGCGTGACCGGCGCCTTGATGGGGCAGGGCCTGCCGCTGGCGGCTGGATCATTGTTGCCGCCTCATCTGTCGCCGCGCAGGACACGGCGCCGGACATCCTTACGGGCCGTTCGGGAGGGGCGGCGGATCGCCATCGGTTTTGCTGAATCGGGTAGTCACAAGCTGATCGATCTTGCGATGTGCGAGATATTGGAGCCTCGGCTTTTTGCCCTGATCGAGCCGCTGAGAGCGTTGCTGCCCCTGATCTTGCCGGATAGGCGGGCCGCGCATGTTCGCATGTCCCTCATCGATCAGGGCGTGGACCTGCTTCTGGAGAATGTTCAGGTTTCGGGCTTGGCGGCGGACGAGGCGTTGCGTGACTTTGCTGCTGTTCACAGCTTGGCGCGATTGACGATCGATGAAGGCGATGGCCAGCTAACGCGCTGGGAGCCTGAGCCGGGCACGATGACATTTGGTGGCGTTGCCGTACCCTTCCCTCCCTTCGCCTTTCTTCAGGCCACGCCGGATGGGGAAGCAGCTTTGCTCCAGGTCGTGAGACAGGCTCTGCCTGCAGGCGGTGCGGTTGCCGATCTTTTTAGCGGGCTTGGCACATTCGCGCTGGGGGTCGGTAAGGAGTGTCCGGTATATGCGGCCGAAGGCGCGCGCGATCTGGTGCTGTCACTCAAACTGGCGGCCAATCGCGCTCAACGGCGCATGGTTGCCGACCATCGCGATCTGTTCAGGCGTCCGCTGGTTCCTGAAGAATTGAACCGGTTTGCAGCGGTTGTGATCGATCCCCCGAGGGCGGGCGCGCGGGAGCAGGTGATGCAGTTGGCGGCGTCAACAGTGCCGGTGATCGCTTATGTTTCGTGCAACCCGGCGAGCTTTGCCCGCGATGCGGCGCATCTTGTGGCGAGCGGATATGTTTTGGACAAGGTGAAGCCGGTCGGCCAGTTCCGATGGTCGACCCATGTCGAACTGGCGGCGGTCTTTCGCCGTCCTTAAAGAAAATCCCTCGCCACATATTTGCGGCGAGGGACAGGCACCCTCTCCAAAGGGGAGCTTGAGCTTTTTAGCCCAGCTTGATGACAGTTGCGCGACGGCGTGCCGGAACCGGATCGACATAGAGGCTGGCCATAGGCTCGTCCTCCACCTCAATGACCGCTTCTGACGTGAAGCCGTTGAACCCGGTGCGCATCGCCGCGCCATATGCGCCGAGCATGCCGATCTCGATATAGTCGCCCGCAGCCACATCGTCGGGCAGCATGAACGGACCCACCATGTGATCCATGTCGTCGCATGTCGGGCCGTAGAAGGAGAAGCCGGTCAAATCCGCCTCGCTCTCATCCTCGCGCAGCAGGGCGACTGGGAAACGCCAGCCGATATGCGCAGCGTCGAACAGCGCGCCATAGGCACCATCGTTGATGTAGAGTTCGGTGCCGCGACGGCGCTCTACCCGCACGATGATGGAGCTATATTCGGCCGAAAGCGCGCGGCCAGGCTCGCACCACAGTTCGGCGGAATAGCTGATCGGCAGGCTCTCAAAGCCGCGATAGATAGCGTCGAAATAGGCTTCCAGCGCAGGTGGTTCCATGCCGGGATAAACGGACGGGAAGCCGCCGCCGACGTCGATGATGTCGACCGTCACTGCCGCATCGACGATCGCCGCGCGGACGCGTTCGATGGCGTCGCTATAAGCCTGTGGACTCATCGCCTGACTACCGACATGGAAGCAGATGCCGAGCGCATCAGCAGCTTGACGGGTGGCCATCAGCAATTCGCGGGTTTCGCCGAGTTCCGCGCCGAACTTGGACGCGAGGCTCAGTTCCGAATGTTCGGACGAGACGCGCAGGCGGACGCAGAGTTCAAGGTCCGTGGCATCGTCGGTGGCGCGCACAATCTTTTCCAGCTCGTCGATCGTGTCGAGCGAGAAGGTGCGCACGCCATGGACGTGATACGCCTCCGCAATGGCTTCTTCAGCCTTGACGGGGTGCATGAAGCACAGCTTCGCTTGCGGCAGCGTTTCCGCGACGAGGCGAACCTCGGCGATGGACGCAACGTCATAATGCGTGATTCCGCTGTCCCACAAAGTCCGGAGCAGGTCCGGCGAGGGATTGGCCTTTACAGCATAGAGCGAGCGCCCCGGAAACTTCTCAGCGAAGAATCGGGCGGCGCGGGCCGCAGCCTGCGGGCGGATCAGCGTTACCGGTGCTGCCGGTTTGAGGGCGGTCGCTACCCCCAGCGCGCTATGGTGCTTGTGCAACTCAAGGGACCTCCAGTGTAGTTCAGGGCATTAAAAGCTGCCTTGCGGTGGAAGTCCCATGGGGCAGCGGAACGGCGATATATGCGTAGGGGTCCCCCCTGTAAAGCGCATGCGTAAATTTTGTTGCGCGGGCGGGCATGAAGCGTGCGTCAGGAGAGACGGGACTTAAAATCCTCGTATGAAAACTGGCGGATTTGCTTGAGTTCGTCGGTTTGCGAGTTCCACAGCCAGATAGACGGGAGCGGTACACCGTTGAAGGTGTTGGTCTTTACCATCGAGTAGTGGGCTTGGTCGAGGAAGGCGATGCGCCGTCCCGGAGTCGCGCCGCCGGGGACTCGATAGTCGCCGATGATGTCGCCAGCCAAGCAGGAAGGGCCGCCGAGTCGCGTGGCGGGACCGTCCGCCTCTTCATGCAGCATGGCGGGGCGATAGGGCGCCTCTATGACGTCAGGCATGTGGCAGGTGGCTGAAATGTCGGTGATGGCGACGGGCATCCCATTGTCGATGACGTCCAGGATTTCGCCGATCAGGATTCCGGCATCGAGGGCCATTGCCTCGCCAGGTTCGATATAGAGTTCAAGTCCGGTCTGCGCCTTGATCCGCTGGAGAAAGGCGATCAGATCGTCGATCTGATAGTCGGCGCGGGTGACATGATGGCCACCGCCAAAATTCAGCCATTTGAGACCGCCCACATGCGGCATGACGCGCGATTCGATGGCTGCCCATGTGCGTTCGAGGGGCAGGAAATCCTGCTCGCAGAGATTGTGGACATGGAGGCCATTGACGCCTTCGAGATGCTCCGGACGCAGTTGGTCGATCGGAAAACCGAGGCGACTGTGGGGCTGCGAGGGGTCATATTTGGGGACTTCTCCCTCCGCGTGGAGGGGATTTATGCGTAAACCGATGTCGAAGTTCACACCGTTCATTCTGGCATCGTCGATGACGGGTTTGAGCCGCTCGATCTGGCCGGGGCTATTGAAGATGACGTGGTCGGAGATTTTGAGGATCGCCGCCAGATCGTCCGGCTTATAGGCGGCGCAGTAGGTCGCGACCTCGCCGCCATATTCTTCGCGGCCGAGGCGGGCTTCGTAGATACCGGACGCGCAGACGCCGTCGAGATATTCGGCGACTACGGGGCCGAGGGACCACATGGAGAAGGCCTTGAGCGCGCCCAGCACCTTGATGCCCGCGCGATCGCCTATGTCGCGCAGGATGGCAAGGTTCCGGCGGATCGCGGCCTCATCCACCACAAAGGCGGGTGAGGGGACGCGGTGCAAGTCGAAATGCGCGAAGGCGGCGGGGTCGCCGGCTTTGGTTTCCATGTTCAATACTCCGTCATCCCAGCGCAGGCTGGGATCTCAGGTGGTCGGGCACGGCGTGACGGCACGAGACCCCGGATCAAGTCCGGGGTGACGATCCCTTACGGGACCGTCAAAAGTCCAGCGGCTTATCCAGTTCCTTCACCTGCCAGGGTAGGCCATGCTTGTTCAGCATGTCCATGAAGGGATCGGGATCGAACTGTTCGATGTTGAACACGCCTTCCCCTCTCCACGCGCCGGTCAGCATCATCGCGGCGCCGATCATCGCGGGGACGCCGGTGGTGTAGCTGACCGCCTGATTGCCGGTTTCGGCATAGGCTTCCTCATGATCGCAGACCTGATAGACATAGACGGTCTTTTGCTGTCCATCCTTTTCGCCGGTTGCGATGTCGCCGATATTGGTTTTGCCCTTGGTCGTGGAGCCAAGGCTGGACGGTTCGGGCAGGACGGCCTTCAGGAACTGGAGCGGGATGATTTCCTTGCC
The DNA here is from genome assembly GCA_946886365.1 of uncultured Novosphingobium sp. The sequence continues at coordinate 2,995 of CAMPIM010000012.1, read as the reverse complement.
CTCATAGATCACCGGGTCGATGCGGGTCATGCCGACATTCTGCAGTACTTCCAGATGCTTGAGATAGGCATCGCCGAAGGTCATCCAGAATCGGATGCGCTTGATTTCAGGATAGAATTTAGCCAGCGACTCCAGTTCCTCATGATACATGAGGTACATGTTCTTTTCGCCGACCTGATCGAAGTGGAAAGCCTGCTTGTGCTTCAGGGCGGGGCCTTCGACCCATTTGCCGCCTTCCCAATGGCGTGAGGGGGCGGTCACTTCGCGGATGTTGATTTCCGGGTTGAAGTTGGTCGCGAAATGCTGGCCATGGTCGCCGCCGTTGCAGTCGAGAATGTCGAGCGTGTCGATGCGGTCGAGCAGATGTTTCTTGATGTAGGACGCAAAGACGCTGGTGACGCCGGGGTCGAATCCCGATCCCAACAGCGCCATGATGCCCGCTTCCTTGAAGCGGTCCTGATAGGCCCACTGCCAGCCATATTCGAACTTGGGCGTGTCGCGCGGTTCGTAATTGGCGGTGTCGAGATAGTCGGTCTTGGTCGCGAGGCAGGCGTCCATGATCGCCAGGTCCTGATAGGGCAGGGCCAGATTGACGACGAGCTTGGGCTGGACCTTTTCGATGAGCGCAATGGTTTCAGCGACATTGTCGGCGTCAACCTGCGCCACGTCGATGGTGACGCCGGTGCGCGCCTTCACCGATTCGGCTACCTTCTCGCAGCTGACGATGCGGCGGCTGGCGAGCGTGATATGGCTGAAAATGTCAGGGTTCATCGCCATCTTGTGAACCGCGACAGACCCGACGCCGCCTGCGCCGATGACCAGAACCTTGCTCAATTCCACTGCTCCATGACTGAACCGCGCGCGCCGCGCGAAAGCGCCCATATAGGGGCTGTGCGTGACAGCGCAAAGTCAGTCTGGCAGAAGCGGGAACCTTCATCGAGGGATGGGTGAAACGGATGAGCGATGAGCAGCAGGCTTCCGCACTGATCGACGCGCGGATCGCGGAACTTGGCGACTGGCGGGGCGCGATGCTGGCGCGGGTCCGGGGGCTGATCAGGGAGGCTGATCCGGCGGTTGTCGAGGAATGGAAATGGCGCGGCGTTCCAACCTGGAGCCATGCCGGGATCATCTGCACGGGCGAGACTTACAAGGCGGTGGTGAAGCTGACCTTTGCCAAGGGGGCTTCGCTGGATGACCCGGCGGGGCTGTTCAACGCGAGTCTTGAGGGCAATGTCAGGCGCGCGATCGATATCCGCGAGGGTGAGGATATCGATGCGGAGGCGTTCAAGGCGCTGGTGCTTTCGGCGGTTGCGCTGAATGAAGCGAAGCCGCCAAGGGGTAGGAAGAGGGCTTAGGCCACACTTTCATGCGCCTCTGCGCGAGCGGAAATGTGGTGCGCGCGGTGCCGTCCTAGAAGCTGGCGCCGTCGACCTTCTTGATCTTGAGCGCGTCGATATCGACCGAGGGCACGCAGCGCAGGTTGATGGCGCGGGTCGGGCCGTCGGGGGAATTGCCCTCAGCGAAGGACTGCGTGCCGCAGACATTGCAGAAGCGGTGGGTGATCCGGTGCTTATAGAATTGATAGTCGGTCAGCTTGTCATCGCCGCTGTCTAGGGTGAACTGGTCGGCGGGAATGAAGGTGAGGAGGAAACCCTTGCGGCTGCAATGGGAGCAGTTGCAGGACATGGCTTCGGTTGGCGCGTCGGCGGCTACGGTGAAGGTGACTGCGCCGCAGTGGCAGCTTCCGGTGTAGGGCATGGGAGGACTCCTTTGACAGCCGAATCTAGGTTGGTTCAACGCAGATTGAAATCGTTCGGTTCACGCGGCGGAACATCTGCGTTTATGGTTGTGCTCTGTTGAGTGAATGGGAATAGCGCGATGGTAGATCACGTGGACTGGGACACAGTAGAGTTCGAATTCAGACAAAACGGCTTCCTGGCCCCCAGCTCTTCGGCTTTTCGTGACTATCTTCGTTCGGCCATGGCGGACTGGCTCGACCTTGCAGAACGCATAAATAGACTCGGCCAGCGAATGTACATTGAATGTTCTGATCATTTGCCAGGCCGACGCCTGACTGATCCAACTGCGCTCGGAATTCAGATGATTGCTCGATGCCTTAGCGGGTATCAAGGGGCTTTGCTTTTAGCAGAAAGGGGACTTGGCGTTGAGGCGCAGGCACTCGTTCGGAGCGTGTTTGAAACAGCGTTTTGGATGGGTTACATTAGTTCAGGTTCGAACGAAGCCATATCTCAACTGCGACGCGAGACCCTTACTAGCGAGATTGGTCTATTCGAAGCAGCACTGGAGCATCTTGGAAGCATGGCTGACACCACAAAATCAGAGGTGGTTCGACAGCTGGCAACTATGAAATCGGACAAACAGATGCTGCCGACGCCCCCCAAAATGGAGGAGTTGGCCAAGGCAGCTGGCTATGCCCCCAGTTACTTTTTTTACAAAGAGCTATCGGGTGCTGCCACTCATTTATCCATGAAATCCATACACACATTCTTGCAGCATGATGATCATGGTGAGGTCGTCGGTCACCAAGTCGGCCCCGACGAAGAAGGCGCAGGCAAGGCCGTTTGGCTGGGGTGCAGAGGAATGGTACTCGCAATGGATGCGCTCGCTCGGCTTCCGGAATGTTCATCTTATCAGGACGAACTAGCCGCCCTGAATGACGAACTTGTGCAGCTTGAGCCTCACAATCTTCGCGCAACAACCGGCTAACTCACCAACCTTTTCAACCCCTCCACCGTATCCGCTTCCGCCGCAGGCTTGTCGCGCCTGATCCGAGCAATACGCGGGAAGCGCATGGCTAACCCCGACTTATGCCGCTTGCTGTCGTGGATGCTGTCGAAGGCGACTTCTAGCACCAGTGACTTTTCCACCTCGCGCACCGGGCCGAAGCGGTTGACCGTATTAGTGCGCACGAAGCGGTCCAGCCATTTCAGTTCCTCGTCGGTGAAGCCGCTATAGGCTTTGCCGACGGGGAGCA
>CAMPIM010000011.1 GCA_946886365.1 uncultured Novosphingobium sp. | reverse complement strand
GCTTTCGGACTCGATGAGAATATATTACACATTAGTGTGTAATTGGTCAATGACATTTCCCGAAGTCATTTGGCGATCCGCCCAGGATCATCCCCCGCTGAACCTCACCGAGGGCTTCGTCTCGCCATTCATGGGGACGTTGCGCCAAAAATAGCGATGCCGCTCCCAAGCTGGTGCCAGCAAAAGCTCCATCCCCATTTTCCGTGTCGGATCAATTGGTGAGCCCATATGGTAACTTCACGTTAGACATGCGGGCGCCGTCGATGAAATGCCAATTCAATCTGTGAAAAATTTTCGACATTGGCAGTGTTTCCGATGGAGCTTGTCGGCAACGTTAGTTGCGAACAACTATCCATCTCTCATTATGGACTCACCGGCATATGGAACCATCCGCTGTCGGACGGCCCGCTGCGAATTAGCAACGTCCGTCTCGCCAGCTTTTTAGACAAATAGGGTTCGTCGCTCGGTTAAAGGAATTCTCTCGCATGTCACTCGCCCTCGCCATTGCCTCCCCTTCCTCTCCCGTCATCATCACCGGTGGCGCATCGGGCATAGGTCTTGCGTCCGCTCATGCGCTGGCCGTCATGGGCCGTCCTGTTGCTCTGTGGGACATCGACGGCGACAAGGCGTCGGCAGCGGCCCGCGCCATCGTGGCGGAACATGGCACGGCGTCCACGGGCATTGCGATTGATCTGCGTGAACTTGGTGGCATCGAAGCTGCCTTGGCGGCGACGCGGAAAGCGATCGGCAGGCCGGGCGGACTGGTCCATGCTGCTGGCGTTGTTGATACAGCATCGCTGGACGGGCTGACGGCGGAAAGCTGGGACAGCGGGATCGCGATTCATCTCCGTTCCCTCGCTTTCATCGTTCAGGCGCTCCATCAGGATTTGGCGGCGCAGCCGGGCTCCGCAATCGTGGCGATAGCTTCCATCAACGCAACTCTCGGCAATGCCATGAACCCGATCTATAGCGCGGCGAAAGGCGGAATATTGTCGCTCGTAAGATCACTGGCCGATCGGCTAGCCCAAGATGGCGTCCGCATCAATTCGGTATCACCGGGCCAGATCATGACGCCCATGATGCGTCCCGCAGTCGAAGCCCTGCCCCATGGGCATTTTGAAAAGCGCATCCTGCTCAATCGTCTTGGCGATCCAGAGGAAGTGGCGCGGGTTGTACGCTTCCTTTTGTCCGATGAGGCAAGCTATATCACCGCGTCGGAAATTGTCGTCGATGGCGGCAACATCTCCTCCCAAAGGGGATGAGCATATGGACCGCGATTTCCTTCCCGATCGCGGCGCATTCTTCCCGAATGCCACGTCCATTCCCCACCACCCATTGCCCAGACCCTGCGGCAATATGCTCCGCGCATCATAGCCCTCTGCAACGGCGGTCAGGCCGGTAGAGGGATGATCATTCTATCGGGTAGCCAGAACGAGGACATTTGACCCGCGTTCATAAATGAAACGTAGTTGTTTACATTATCAACCTCGCACACTAAAACCGCCCCCTAATGATGTAGCTTACAGGGCTGCGCTCGCCATGCCGACGACCGGACAAGGCCTGTCACGCCTGGCCCCGTGGTAAGTAGCAAGGCCTACGAATGGTCTTGCCTGAAACGGGCCTAATGAAAGTCGACGAGGAGATCACGTGCGCCACCCCTTCCGTTATCTGACGCTCATGCTTTGCGGCGTTACGCTCGCTGGACAGGCTACCGCTGGTGAAATGCCGCGCCTTCGCACGGAAAATGGCCGCCATGCGCTGATGGTTGACGGCAAGCCCTATCTGATGCTGGGCGCGCAGGTTCATAATTCCAGCAATTATCCTTCGGTACTGCCGCAGGTGTGGCCGGTGATGCAGGCGTTGAGCGCCAACACGATCGAGATTCCGGTCGCCTGGGAACAGTTCGAACCGACCGAAGGCAAGTTCGACTACAGCTGGGTCGATACGCTGCTGACCCAGGCCCGCCAGAACGACATGCGCGTCGTGCTGCTATGGTTTGGCAGCTGGAAGAATGGAGAATCAACCTACACGCCGGAATGGGTGAAGAGCGATACCAAGCGCTTCCCCCGCCTGATGCGCCGCGATGGCCGCCCGACAATGACCTTGTCGCCGTTGGGCGAAGAGACGCTCAAGGCGGATCGCAAGGCCTTCACGGCACTGATGCGGCACTTGCGTGAGGCGGACGCCAAGCACACGGTGATCATGGTCCAGGTCGAAAATGAGATCGGCAGCCATGGGGTCGCGCGTGACTATTCGGCCGCAGCAGAGCAACTGTTCGCGCAGCCAGTGCCTGAAGATGTCCGCGTTGCGTCCGGCAAGCCTGCGGGTACTTGGGCGGAAGCCTTCGGCAAGGAGGCGGATCAGGCATTTGCGGCATGGACCTATGCGCGCTTCGTCCAGCAGGTTGCCGTCGCGGGCAAGGCCGAGAAGAACCTTCCCCTCTACACGAACGCAGCAGTGTTCGACGCCACGGGGACGGCCATGGCGGCTCAGGTTGCGAGCGGAGGCCCCAATTGGAATGTGTTGCCCATATGGAAAACCGTTGCGCCCGCGCTAGACCTCATAGGTCCTGATCTCTATCTGCCCTTGGAGAAGACCTATCTAGGCCTGCTGGATCGTTATACCCGCCCTGACAATGCACTATTCGTTCCGGAAACGAGCAACGCGACTTGGGCAGCGCGCTACTTCTGGTCGGCACTAGGTCGTGGAGCTATTGGCTATGCGCCGTTCGGCATGGATGCGACCAGCTATTCAAACTATCCGCTGGGTGCACGGAAGCTGGACGCAGCCACGATCGAAGCCTTTGCCGCGCCCTATCGCCTGTTCCGTCCAATCGCGAGCGACTGGGCGGCGATCGCCAGCAAAAGCTCCACTTGGGGCACTGCGAAGAATAGCGCGGGCGAAGACTCCACCACTATGGGCAGCTGGAAGATTTCGGTGACCTACGGTCACAACAACTTCGACGTGCCCGCCTGGCCAGGCATGGAACCGCCGCCCTGGGCCAAGGAACCGGTCGGCGGAGGGGTCGTTGCTCAGTTGGCTCCCAACGAATTTTTGGTCGCGGGACAATATAGCCGGTTCCAGTTCACGCCCACGGATTCGGCTGTCAACGGGCAGGTCCTCAGCGCGGAAGAAGGGACGTTCGTGAACGGCCAGTGGGAAGCACGGCGGCGCTGGAACGGCGACCAGATTTCCTATGGCTTCAATTTCAACGAAGAACCCGCGCTCCTTCGCATAAAATTATCCACCTATTGAGGTTCAAGCTTGGGGGCGGGCACGCCCGCCCCCTCAACGCTGATCGCCGGGCGGAACAGGCTGCTGATCGATAATCCCGTGATTTCATCGGCACTGCATTGACGCTTCCGCAGTATCAGCGATTTGCACGCCGTTAATCCCCAACCTCCTGCGGGCTTGATCGGGGGTCAACGCCAATACATCCTCGTAGCGCATCATGTAGATCGGATCGGATTCGCGGCCGACCTTCGCACCCCGTTCCACAGCATTCTGAACCACCAACCAGGTTTGCGGATAATGGAGAACCGCGCGTGTAATGATGCGCGTCGAACCGAGAATGGAGAAGACCGAAAGCTCGCCCGCCAACTCCGGACTGATGTGCATGAACAAATTGGTGAGCCGCATATAATAAGGCACCAGCTCTCCGATGAAATCGAAGCCCCCACCGCCCAATATATGTTCGAAATCATGCGTCTGCCCGGCGCGTAGCTGGAAATATTCGAAATCATTGCGTGGGGTAAATGGCGGCACGATATCGACCTGAAGGTCATTGCCCGTCAGTTGCGCGTAGAAGATGCCGCCTACCGTGTCCGGCTCATAATGTTTGAGGTCATCCCGCCCAAAGGTTGAGACGAAGCCTTCACGGAACCATGCGTCGAGGGCCGGATTCTTCTGCCGCTCCGCTGCGAACAGGGCGTTGATATGGTCGATGTCCTGCACCTCGCGCAGGATCTGGACGAGCTGGATAGAATCCGAAGGGGTCGGCACATCAGGTCCATTTCGTCGCAGCAAGTGTGTCGCCACCCAATCCCGGACGCGCGCATCATTCAGGTAGCGAGAGGAGCTGATGAGCACGCTGCTGTCGGTTTCCACCGACCTGATGCCTTTCATCAAATAGGAATAGTCGGCCATTTCAACGAACTCCTCTGAATGGGTCAGACCCGGCGATCCTGGCGGCCAGATCGGGAGGAACGAGGATGGGAAAGCGCATAAGCATTTGCGCCATTCCCTTGGCGGCCGGATCGAGCCGGGTGCTGGCGTTGATGCCCCCTGCCAGAGCATCATGAACCACGAAATTGAGTGCATGCAGCCCCGGCGCGTCATAGCGATCGACGTGTGGAAGCTCATTTCCCGGCGCAAGATGGCGATACCAATCCGCGACCGCCTCGGGCGTCAGCGCTCGCCGTAACCAAGGCAGATATTCCGGCTCGCGCGCGATGACAGCTACGTTGAACAAATGCCCCTTGTCGCCACTGCGCGCCCAGGCGAGGCGGATCAGGTCCACCGCAACCACGCCCGGCGGCGCTTCAGGAATGGGCTGCGACGCTTGAGGCAGGATTGAGGCAGGCTCGCCCTCAGGTACGGACACAGGCCATGTCTCACCCCGAACGGTCACCTGCGGCACGATCCCCTTCTTGTCGACGAGGAACAGGAATATCTCGGTCTTGGGCAGTACGCTGGTCGCAAGGTTGATGGTGGTGCCGACCGCCATGCCGCTGATACCTGCCCATTGTTCGCGGGCAAATATATCTGTCCCACGGCGATCGGGGTGATCCACGACCATCTTGCAAATGACTTCCCGCGCCTCACGGCCGCCACCATGAGGTCCGAAGCTGGCTCCTTCACCGATGATGACCGTGTCGGTATCCGTGAAATCGGCCAGATTATGAGCACGCAGCAGCGCCCTGCCGCGCGCATATAGTGCCTCTGCCTGCCGCATGGCCTTTTCTGCGGCGTCCTCGCCAAGGATTGGCTGGTACGCGACGGCCCGCCATCCGCCGTCCGACGTGATGCACACCTTGTAGCTGTCGGTCGGCGGGCGCCCCTTCGCGCCAGTCACCTTCACCCGATCCTTGCCTTGCTGCTCCAGCTTCACCCCACTGAAGTCGCAGCGGACATCGGCCACGATATAGTCCGCTGGATCGCTTACCTCATAAAGCAGCTGTTCGGCGACGGTGCCGATGGACACCAGACCGCCCGTGCCCTCCGGCTTGGTAATGGTTATCGTCCCGTCCGCATGACATTCGCCAACCGGGAAACCGATATTCGCCCAATCCGGAACCTCGCGCCAATCGGTGAAGGTGCCTCCGGTGACCTGCGCTCCACACTCCAGCAAATGACCCGCCAGCGTCCCGGCCGCCAACAGGTCGAAATCCCCTGCCCCCCAACCGAATTCGTGGATCAGTGGTCCCAGCACTATGGCACTGTCCACGACGCGTCCGGTGACGACGATGTCCGCTCCCTTGTCCAGCGCCGCCGCGATGGGAAAGGCACCGAGATAGGCGTTGGCGCTGATGATGTTTTCCGGGAAGGCAGCACCAGTAAACATGTCGCGATGCCCGGCGGCCCTCAACTGCTCCACCCTCCCGCGAATGTCGTCACCCTCGACATAGGCAACGGTGAGCGAAAGACCTTCCTCATCGATCATGCGCTCCAGCGCGGCGGCCAGCCCCGCCGGATGGACGCCACCTGCGTTGGCGACCACCTTCACACCCTGAGCCGCGATCTGGCGCAGATGAGGTCCGACATGGACGGTCAGGAAATCAGTGCCAAATCCGGCAGTCGGATCGGCGGCCTGCATCCGGCCGAAAATGCCCATCGAACCTTCGGCCAGATAATCGAAGACCAGATAGTCGAGCTGCCCGCCATCCAGCAACTGCGGTACGGACAATGCGGTATCGGAAAAGGATGCGGTCGCCCCGCCTATTCTGACGATCTTATCTGACGCGGCGGTCATGGCATCCTCTCCATCATTTTCTGTCTGGAAGGATATAGGAACGGGTGGCGAATGAATGTCACAAAGGTTACATTTGAACTATGAAAAAGAGCGAACATGCATCGGCACTCCGCCTGTTGCGCAGCACGGACTGGCTGCGGGAGTATCCTGCGGCGTTGGCGGAGGAGCTTCTGGCGCACGGTCGGATCATTCATCTGGACACGGGCCAATGGGCGCAGGCGCAAGGGGATGATCGAAGCGGCCTTTTCGTGGTGATCGACGGATTATTTCATTCCTTCTGCACCGCGCCGGGTGACAGGCAGGTGATGATCGGTCCATCCGGCCCCGGATCGGTACTCGGCCATGCGACACGGTTCAGCGGCGGCCCTCGGTTAGTGACCGCTATATCGGTGGAACCAAGCATGTTGCTGGAAATCAGTGAGAGTGCGTTGGAGCGAATTGCCGAGAAGCGCCCCGAAATCTGGCGGGCTATCGCTGACTTTGCCTACACCAATATGCGCCGGACCCTCCATATGCTCGCGGAGTTGATGGCGCTGCCACCCCGGCAACGCATCGCTTCGCGCCTGCTGGCTTCGGCAGTCGCGTCAGATGACGGACTCGTCGTCCGGCTCAGCCAGCAGGCATTGGGGGAGATGATCGGCGTCACGCGCAAGACAATTAACCTGCATCTCGCCGCGTTCGAACGGGCGGGGCTGATCCGGCTGGGCTATGGCCGTATCGAACTGACCGACGCTGACGGGTTACGCGGCGTGGCGGCAGCGGACTGACGCTACAGAACACCCCAGCGCTGTCCCACCCGGGCAGCTGGCAGCAGAAGATGGCGGATCAGCACCTCATATTTCCGGTTGAACGAGACAGGTTCCGGCTTTTCCAACGGGAAGGGTAAGGCGTGCATGGCATCGCGCGCCAGCGCGTCCGCCATGATCTTGCCCATCAGCGGCGCCATGACATTGCCCCAGGCGTTGAAATACATGAGGCCAAAGACATTGTTCGCCAATTCGAACACGCCCGGAAATTGCGCCTTTCGCATCGCGACACGGCCGGTCCAATAATCCTCCATCTCAATTCCCATGCCGCGAGCTTCCGGCCAGACCCGGTGCAACCATCGCAATTGCGAGCGGAAATGCCATGCCGCATCATGGGCACCGCCGACCCGGGGAATGGACGAGAGGATCAATCGGTTGTGGCGATCGCGGACCATCGGATTAAGATCGACCGGCGCCTGCGCGAACGTGCCCCCGCCGGGCAGGATGATATCCAGTGCTTCGGGCGGCAGAGGCTTTGTCGTCAATGCATAGGCGGTCAGGGGATAGAAGGCTTTACGAAACGCCGGTTCAATGGCCCCTGGATAGGCTGCCGTGCAGAAGATCACGCGATCAGCCAGCACGCTGCCGCTCCGGGTCCGCACCCGCCACCGGCCCTGCGCCGGTTCAAGTGACAGAGCTTCGCTGTCTCCATGAATTTGCGCGCCCAGCCGGGCCGCCGTCGCGATCATGCCGTTGGTGAAGAGATAGGGGTTCACCCGGCCGCCATCTTCAAAGATCACGCCAAAGGGATAGGCATCTGACCCGGTTCGCGCCTTCATTTCCGCACTGGACGCAACCGTCAGGCGCTGAAGTCCGCTCGTCTCCAGATAGGAAAAGGTCCGGACGAAGGCGTCAAAGGCCCTCCGTGTCTTCATACCATTGATATAGCCCGACCGAACCGCGTCGCAGTCGATCCCAAATCGAGCGGAAAGATCGAAGGGGATGGTGTGATGCTCGCGGAATAGTTCCAGGAACCGCTTACCCCCTTCTGGAAAGCGCTCGACCACCTTCACGTCGCGCAGGATCGGCAGCACATGACCGGCATTACGCCCGGAGGCGCCCCAGCCGGGCTGTCGTGCCTCCAGCACGGCCACGCCGATCCCCGCCTCCGCCAAGTGAAGCGCTAGAGAAGCGCCCGCCAGCCCGGCGCCGATCACCACGACATCAGTCGAAACATCATCCAACAGGCTCGGCCATGCTCTCGCCAGCCCCTGTGGTCTTGTCCAGCCGCTGCTCGCTACAGGCACTTCCCCCCGTTCATAGGCTTCGTTGTTCGACATGATCATATTTCCAGACAGAGGAGAGATTCATCGCGCGCAGGTCTTGCACGGCAGAAGGTCGAGGCGCAGGCAGCGAGCAGGCAGAGCGCCGCGATGACGAGTATCGGCCGGGAATATCCGCCGGTCGCTTCATAGGCCCAGCCCACGACCGCCGGTGCCAGCGCGGCGAGAAAGCCATTCGCCGTGAAAACGATGCCCAGCATCGCGGCATAGGCCCGCTGCCCGATGATCTCGCTCAGCAACATCGAACCGGCCTGCGCGGGTAATCCTGCAACGCCGCCCCAGCACAGGATGAACAGCAGAATAGCACCATAGCCGTGCCCGACGCCGAGCAGCGCCAATGTGCCCACGCTTTGAATTAGCAGGATCAGCGGCAGGAGAATGCGCCCGCTCACCCGGTCGGACAGGTAACCGCCTATCATCAGGCCGGGCAGGCTCATGAAATTGGCAATGCCGAAAAAGGTGACGGCATCGCCACCGGAAAAGCCGGTCTTGCGCAGATAGGCGATGAGGTTGAACAATATGGCGTTCATTCCGAACTGACTGATTGTCAGAACCAGGGTCAATATCCAGAAGGCGGGCAGTTTCAGTCCCTGCTCTGCCGTGGGGCCGGACGCCTGATGCTCATGACGTTGGTCGCCGTTGATCCTGCGAGGCAGGCGGCACAAGAGAGGCAGCCCGATCAGGCCGACGACTGATCCGAAGATCCAGAAAGCCTGCCGCCATCCCGCAGCGTCGATCAGCCAACGGCTGGCGATTGGCATGATGGAACTGGCAAGAGCACTGGCCCCAATGAACAGCGCCACGGCCAGCCCCCTCCGCCGGTGAAAGCATTGCGAAATCACGGCGATGCCCGGCACGATCGTCGCGACGCCCGTGCCGATGCCCGACAATGCCATAGCCGCCATGAACTCGTCGAGCGATCTGACGAACCCGGCTGCGACCCAGCCGCACAGGGCGATGCTCACGCCGACCAGAAACAATCCCCTCACCCCCAAACGCCGCATGAGCGCGCCGACGCTCAGATTGCCGATGCTCATGCCAAGCAGCAGCATGACCGGCCCGCCACCCATTGACGCTTCGCTCCAGCCAAAATGTGCCTGCATCACCGAGACATAGACGCTGAGCGACGTCAGCATGCCCCCGATCAGCAGAAAGCCGATCGTCGAGAGGATGAGCAGCAGTCCCCACGGCTCATCTGGGGACATCGCCTCTCCTTCCGACACCGCATTCTGCCCGGTCGCCTGCATATATAATCTCTCATGTTCCATGAAATGGCACTTGAACCGGACAGTCGCGGCCCGATAAGGAAAGCGCATGACGCGCGGCAACATCCGCCCCGGAGGGCGCACCGAAAGGGTCAGGCAGAGCGTTGCCGCGACCGTTCTTCACCTCATCAAGAGCGGGGCGACCGAGTTTTCGATGCTGGATGTGGCGGAACAGTCCGGCATTGCGCGATCGACCATCTATGCACGTTGGCCCAGCAAAGAGGCGCTGATCGCAGAGGCGTTGACGACACATAATTCGACGTTCCAGGTCGAACCCGGGTCCGACTGGCGCGATCATCTGCGCGCGATTGCCACGGCATTTCGCGACTTCTCCTCGGAACCGGATGAAATCGCCATCAATGGCCTGATCGCCAGCCTTGGACCCGGCTTCCTCAACGAGGAAACGAGGCGTCAGTGGCTGTCCATCTCGCATGACATGGGGGAACCGCTTCGTGAGGCGCAGCGCGCGGGATTGATCCGCCCCGATGTGGACATCACGATGGTGATCGCGACATTGTTCACATCGATAGCGGGCCTGATCGTGATCGCGAAGGACCGGCCGGATGACGATCATCTGGAGCAATTGACGAACCTGCTGATCAGGGGATGCGAGATCCCGGGGTGAAAGGCTGACTTGCCGACGGCCGGGGAGAAGGTTCGCCCTCCCCCCGGCTGCCGATCGCTCAATAAGTGAACTTCGCATCCACCCCGAACGTGCGCTTTTTCTTGAAGGAGGCGCTGCCATAGCCAAGACTGCCGAAGTCGATGCCGAAATCGATATTGCGCTGATTGGTGAGGTTGTCGCCCCACACGCCGACGTCCAGCTTGCCTCCGCCCGCGGAAATGTCCGCCAGAGAAATGCGGGCACGCAAATTATGATCCGGCCGAGACCGGATGTCGCGATTGAACAGGTTCAATCGATCGATCGTGAACCAGTAAACCGTGCTGCGATAGGCATAGTCGGCGCGCAGCGACAACTTTCCAATGGGCAGACTATAATCATATTGAACGCCGATATGCGTGTTGAGCTTCGCCGCCTGCGACAGTCGTGCTTCGGACGCGACATTGACCAATTCGTTGGTCGCAGGATCACGATAAAGATAGCTTTTATATTTGGGCGATGTGTAGCCCAACGACGCATCGATCGTCAGCCCCCGCACCGGAATGGCGGTGATTTCGGCCTCAACACCCCGATACGCCACGCGTCCTGCATTGACGATCGCCGAAGTCGCGCCGCCCGTGCCAGCCAGGAATTGCGAGATCTGAAGGTCGCGGTAATCGACATAAAAAGCGGACAAATTGGTCCGCAGCATATGGTCAAACCACTCGCCCTTCAGCCCCGCCTCATATGCGACCACCTTCTCCGGCGCGAAGACATTGATCTCCGAAGCGGAAGGATTGATGCCGCCCGACCGGAAACCACTGGACACACGGACATAGCCCGTCAAATCCTGCCGAAGTCGATAATTCGCCGACGTCAGCCATGAAAGATTGCGATAGGAAACCTGCCCATCCAGATTGGGCTGTACATCGCCCGCCAGCGTCAGCCATTTCTTGTCACGCGTATAGCGAACGCCACCTGTGAGTTCGAGGCCGCTGCCTTCCGGCGTGTAGCTGATCTGACCGAACAGGGCATAGGAACGCGCCTTGCCGGAAAAGGCCTGCAAAGGCGAAAGGTTGACGCCCGCATCACCGCCCGGCAGCACAAAGGTCAGCTGCTGATAATTGGCTTCGGAAGACTTCTCGCTGAAATAGAATGCGCCGCCGACATATTTGAATTCACCGGCTTCACCCAGCAATTGCACTTCCTGCGAAAACTGATGCTGGCGTTGCGTCGTGTAACCATCATAGGGCGTAACCGGCTGCACTCCCGTCGGCACGACGGTGCCATCGACGAACAGGATCGGGCTAAGCGTAAAGCCGCGCAGCGTGCCATTGCCCGACAGGCCGTTCGCGCCATCCTGGCGGTAGGAGCGATAGGCTGTGATCGACTTGATCGCGAGTTCCGGGATCAGCTGATAGTTCAGTGTCAACGCATGGCCATAGACTCTCGCCTTCACCCCGAAGGTAGGATTGCCATTCAGGTCGAGCGCGGGCTGCTGTTCGCCCTTGCGCAGTCCGTCCGCGCCAATCTGGAAAGATGAGCCCCCGAACAGCGGCGACGCACCAAAATAGTTGCGCACATCGTCGGTGGCATTGACGACCTGGAAGAAGGCCGGAATGCCGGTGCGCGTGTTGTAGTCGAAACCATAGTTGACGGTCAGGTCACCAAAGTCTCCCTGAACCGCAGCCGTGACGGCTTCGCTGTTGAGCGCGCCCGGGTCCTGGTTGGACGGCGCCAGGACATTGTCGAAATAGCCGTCGCGCTGCCGGTGCATATAGGAAACGGACGCCTTGATCGGCATTCCAGCAATATATCCGGTATCGAAGCGCGCCCGAGCATACCAGTCGTCAAAACTGCCATAGCCTGCCTTGCCTTCGAAGCCTGCATGATCGGCAGGCTTGCGGCTGATCAGTTGGACGGCGCCGCCAACACTGTTACGACCGAACAACGTCCCCTGTGGACCGCGCAGCACTTCGATCCGCTCCAGATCGACCAGATCGAAGACCGCACCAGCCGATCGGGCGATGTAGACGCCGTCCAGATAGATGCCGACCCCCTGTTCGGAGACCGCGCTGGGCGATGCATTGCCGATGCCGCGAATGAACACCGATGCGGCGGTGATCGACGCGGGCTGTTGGCTGATGCCCAGATTAGGCGTGAATTGAGCCGTGGCAACGACGTCGCGGATGTTCAGCCTGTCCAGCAACTCGCCAGACATTGCTGTCACGGCGACAGGTGTGTTCTGGAGGTTTTCGCGTGTCCGCCGCGCCGTCACTACAATGGTTTCCAGACGGGAGACCTCGCCCTGCGCGACCGGTGTCGCGGCCTGCTCCTGTGGTGCGGCCGCCCACGCCGGGGTCGCGCTCCATGCCACCCCCGCCAGCAACGCGTAGCGCGAACAGAGTCCAACTCTCATGCCAATACTCCCCTATTTTATGGACTCGTCTGAGCCCGTTCCTGTTCTTGGCGACGGCAATTGGCACAGCGTTTTTTATTTAACAAGACATTTTGTATTGTTTATGACAAAGCGCATTGGTCGCAGCGGATCGCCGCGCGGAGGAGGAGAAGACATGTCTGATATTGAAGGCGCTGAAAGCTATGGATTGTGTGAAGCGAAAGTGGCGGGCGGACTTCTGTTCTGCTCCGGCCAGATCGGTGTGGAGGCTGACGGGACCGTGCCTGCCGATCCTTCGAGGCAGTTTGCGCTCGCCTTCGACGCGCTAGCCGAAGTCCTTGCGCGTCACGGAAGCAAGGCGAGCGACATCGTTGACCTCACAACCTTCCATGTCGGCTTCCCCGACCATATGGACGCCTTCATGGCCGCCAAGGCCAGCTTCCTGAATAGCGCCATTTGTTGCTGGACGGCGGTGGGTGCGGCGGCGCTGGGCTATCCCGACTCGCTCGTCGAGATCAAGGCCATCGCAAGCCTGCCCAATCCTGCACGCTGACGGGAGGAAGTTCGTGAAGACCGCTGAAGAGTTTGATTATATCGTGGTCGGCGCTGGTTCGGCCGGATGTGTCCTTGCCAACCGGCTTTCCGCCGACCCGGCGATCAAGGTCCTTTTGCTTGAGGCAGGTGGACGGGACATCAATCCGTTGATCCACATGCCTGCGGGTTTCTTCCCGATGCTTCAGGCCGGAATGGTAAGTTGGAAGTATCAGACCGCGCCTCAAAAGCATCTGGACAACCGCGTCCTCAATGATGCGCGCGGCAAGGTTCTGGGCGGCAGCAGTTCGATCAACGGCATGTGCTACAGCCGGGGCAGCCCCGAAATCTTCGACCTGTGGGCTGATCTTGGCAACAGCGGCTGGTCCTATTCGGATGTCCTGCCCTATTTCAAACGGGCGGAATGCAGCTGGCGTGGGGAGAATGAATTTCACGGCGGTAGCGGCCCTCTGCCGGTGACGCACGCCAACGTGACCAACCCGGGCCACAAGGCATGGCTTGAAGCCGCCCAGCAGGCAGGCTTTCCCTATAGCGACGACCATAATGGCGCCGCGCCGGAGGGTTTTGGTCCATGCGAATATACGATCCGCAAAGGTCGCCGAATGAGCACGGCGGTCACCTATCTTCGGCCCGCAAACAAGCGGCCGAACCTGACGGTCCGTACGAAAGCCCACGTCACCCGCATCATTATGGACGGCCATCGCGCTGTAGGGGTCGAATATCGCCAGAAAGGCCGCATCGCACAGGCTCGCGCCGTTCGCGAGGTCATCAGTAGCGGCGGTACTTTCCAGTCAGCTCAATTGCTCATGCTGTCGGGCATCGGCGATGGCGACCATCTCCGGTCGGTCGGGATCAGAGCGGTTGCGGACCTCAGGGGCGTCGGTCAGAATCTGCACGACCATATCGGCTCTCAGGTTCAGATAATCAGTCCCGAACCGGTGTCGGATTATAAGTTCATCTCGAACCCCTTGCGGATCGCTGCGGCAGCTTTGCGCTACATGACGACGCACACCGGGCCGCTTGCGGGCTTCAGCACGGACGTCATCGCCTATCTGCGATCAGGTGCGCCAGGGCATGACGAGCTTGACCTCAAATATTATTTACTGCCGATCCTGTCGGGTGAGGGCGCGCAGATCGTTCGCCAACATGGCTTTACCAATCTCGTCATCCTGACCCGCCCGGAAAGCCGCGGGGAGTTGAAGTTGCGATCGTCCGATCCGTTCGCGCAGCCGATCATCGACGCTAACTATCTCGCTGAGGAGCGCGACCGCGATGCCCTGCGGCGCGGCGTTCGGATAGCGCGGGAAATCTTCAAGCAACCTGCCTACGCCAAATATCGCGGCGAGGAATATCACCCGGGCGCTCATTGTTCCACCGACGCGGAGCTTGATGCCTTTTTTCGACGGGACTGCCACGTCAATTACGAAGCGGTGGGCACCTGCCGCATGGGTCATGACGACATGGCGGTAGTCGATGATCAGTTGCGTGTGCATGGCATCGACGGGCTACGCGTGGTCGATGGTTCCGTCATGCCACGGATCACGACCGGCGATCCCAATGCCACGATCATCATGATCGCGGAAAAGGCAGCGGATATGATGCTGAACGCTTGAAGAGTTGCAGCTCGCATGAAGACATCAAATTGAGGGCGCAATCGCGCTCACCTCTTTTCGGGATCAAATCATGGAAAACGCATTTGCCAAATTCGAACGACGTCTTGCGGCCGCAGAAGACCGGTTGGAGATCATCGATCTTGAAGCAGAATATTCCCGCGCATGGGATAGCGGAGACGCAAAGGGTTGGGCGGATGTCTTCACCCCGGACGGAGTGTTCGAGATTATCAAATCTGGCGACCAGCCAACCCGCCTGGTCACAGGAACAAAAGAACTTGCGGGATTTTGCGCGGAAGTCAGTGAATATTATCAGGGGCTCCATTTAACACCGCGCCTCGCCTCCACATTGACGGAGACATGGCTTGGGGCCAGGTCCACTTCCAGTGGATCGGCATCTTCCGGCCCGGGGCAACGCATAGCGGCCAACGCCACGCGGCTGGCTACTATCAGGTGACCTACCGTCGGCTCGAAATCGGCTGGCGTATTGAACGGCGCGTCGAAACACAAATCAGCGGAAACATCGTCGAAGCCTTCGACCCGGTGATCGCCGTTATGAGTCGCGACGCTTTCAGGAAATGTTGAATATGACCCGTTGATCCAGACGGCAGGTCAAACGCCGATGAACGCCACACGACTGTCCTGCGACCTTGCAGCCTCACGCTCGCGCGCCTGTTCCAGCGCTTCATGATTGTCCCCGATCCAGTCACAAATCTGGCTGACGGTCCCCAGGAACCCCCTGCCCAGATCCGTCAGCCGATATTCCACGCTCGGCGGCATGGTCGGTCGGACCTCCCTTGACACCATCCCGAAACGCTCAAGTTCGCGCAGCGTCTGCGTCAGCATTTTGGAGCTGATGGGCGCTGCGCAGCGCTTGAGGTCGGAAAAGCGCATCTCGCCATCACCCAGTCTGTAGGTGACGAGCATCGTCCACTTGTTCCCGACCAGTTCGAGAATCTCCAAGGCGGTTTGCGGGTCTACTTCAGTATCCATGAGATACTTAATACCTAATCGGTGCCTTGTTGCAAATCGAAACTAGAATCGGTAGCCCTCTTTCATCAGGAGGCGCGAGGCGCCCGTGGAGAGGAAGCTATCATGAAAATTCTTGTTATCGGCGGCACCGGCATGATCGGCGGCCATGCAGCCCTTCATCTTGCATCGCAGGGGCATGACGTCACCGTCTCGGGCCGCAAGCCCGCGCAACAAAGCACCGAATTGTCGCGCCTGCCCTTTTTGCAGGGCGATTATGTTGAGGGTAGCTTCACGACGCAGGACTTGACCGGCTTTGATGCCATCGTCTTCGCGGCGGGCAACGACATCCGCCATGTTCCGCAAGGGGTCGATTATGACGCTCATGTCCTGCGCGCGAATGCCGAAGCGGTGCCGCAGTTCGCCGCGCTTGCCAAGCAGGCGGGCGTGCGCCACTTCATCCATATCGGCAGCTTCTATCCGCATATTGCACCGGAACTGCTGGAGACAAATGTCTATATCCGCGCCCGTAAGCTAGCCACCGACGGTATTGCCGCGCTGGCGGACGACAGCTTCCACGTCGTCAGCCTGGATGCTCCGTTCGTTGTTGGCACCGTTCCGGGCATGAGCTTGCCGATGTTCGAAGCCTACACCCGCTATGCCGAAGGACAACTGAGCATCCCGCCTTTCGGCCCTGCTGGCGGCACCAACTTCATTTCCACCCAATCCTTGTCCGAAGCGATCCAGGCCGCTCTGGAACGGGGCGAAAATGGCAAAGCCTATCTGGTCGGCGACGAAAATCTGAGTTTCGCGGACTATTTCAAGCTGTTCTTCCAGGCTGCCGGGAATGGCGTGGATGTGCCTTCGCTGGATCAGGAACATCCCATGTTGCCGGACGCCGCCATCTTCACCGGGCGCGGGAACATGGTGCGGTACGAGCCTGACGCCCAGACGATGTCTGACCTTCGCTACCGCCGCAGCGACGTCGCGCGTGCGGTGAAGGAAGTCGTCGATCAGTTCCGGTCGGCAAAATGAGTATGGCTCCTCTGGCGGGCCAAACGGCGGTCGTTACAGGGGGCAGCGGCGGTATCGGCACGGCTTGCGCACGGGCGCTGGTTGCCGATGGCGCGCGCGTGCTCATCACGGGGCGCAGGCAGGAAGCGCTGAACGCAGCGCGCAACTGCATAATCGGCGATTTTCCGGACGCCCAGGTCGCGACCTTCGCTGGTGATGCTACGTCCGAAAAGGATGTCGGCGACGCGCTTGCGCAAGCCTATGCCATGGCAGATCGCCTCGATATTCTGGTGCCTGCGGTCGGAGGGGGCGGCTTCGGCCCCTTCCTCTCGACCAGTGTAGAGGATTTGCGCCGGGATCTTGACCTCAACATCACCAGCGCTTTCATCGCGATGCAGGCCGGGGCCAGGTTAATGCGCGAAGGCGGGTCGATCGTGTGCATATCGTCCACGGCCGCGATCCTCCCCTTCCCCGCGCTCGCCACCTATTGCGCCAGCAAAGCTGGGCTGGAAGCATTGATCCGGACGGTGGCGGACGAACTGGGCGCGCTCGGTATCCGCGTGAACGCGGTTCGCCCCGGCCTCACCCGCAGCGACGCGACGGCGGACATGTTCGCCAGCCCGGCGGTCATCGATCGCTTTCTGGAGCAAACGCCGCTCAAACGGACGGGAGAGCCGGAAGATATCGCGGCGGCGGTGGCCTATCTCGCCAGCCCCGCTGCGTCCTGGGTCACCGGACAATCCTTCGCGGTCGATGGCGGACAGGAACTGCGGCGCAATCCGGACCTGCTGGGCGGCGCCTGATAAACGGACAGAATAATCGAGGACAGGATGATGCTGGATTTCACGGGCAAGACGGTTTTGGTGACTGGTGGCGGCGCGGGGATCGGACGCGCCTGCGCCGATGCTTTTGCACGGCAAGGCGCACAGGTCTTCATTGCAGAGATCGATCCGGAACGCTGTGCCGATTTCACCGTCGGCAGAGCGATCCAATGCGACGTCAATGATCCGCAACAGGTTGATGCGCTGGCCGACCGACTGAAACAGGAAACGGGCGGGAAGCTCGATATTCTTGTGAACAATGTCGGCCATTTCCTTCATGCCAAAGCATTTTCCGATCTTTCACGTGAGGAGATGCAGGAAATTGTCGGCCTCAACCTGATCAGTCTCATGCATGTGACGAACCGTCTGCTCCCGCTACTGAAGGCATCGTCCCCCGGCAGTTCCATCATCAACATTACCTCCATTGAAGCCTATCGCGGAATTCCCAACTGCTCCGTCTATGCCGCCGCCAAATGGGGGATAACGGGCTTCACCAAGAGCCTCGCGCTCGAACTCGCGCCGCTCGGCATCAGGGTGAATGACATCGCGCCGGAAACCACGGACACACCCCAGACCCCGATCGACTACATGGTGCCGCCGGAAAACCGCGAGCATGTGCAAAGATGGGTGCCGCTCGGCCGCTTCGGCCATCCGGACGACTGCGCGGGCGCTGCGCTCTACCTCGCCAGTCCGCTTGCGTCGTGGGTCACGGGAACGGCCATCAGCGTTGACGGCGGTTCGCTCGCGGCGGCAGGATGGATTCGTGATATAAACGGGACCTGGACCAACATGCCGATCGTGACCGGCAACGGAATGAACCTGTGAGCGGCGCGATGAACAAGCTGATCGATGAGGCAGCACTCCGGCGTACGGCGGAAATCTACGCTCAGGGTGCGGATCGGAAGGACAAGCAGCTGTGGCGATCCGTGCTGGCGAATGACTGCCGGATCGAAGGGCCGGGCTTCGTCACAGAAGGGCTGGAGGCGACATTGATGTCGATCGACGGACTCGCGCAGATGTTCCGCTCGACCTTCCATCGCATTCATAACCAGACAGTTATGATCGACGGTGACAGAGCGAGCGGTGAGACCTATTGCACCGCCGATCATCTCCTCACCGACGCGGACCAGATTTTGCGCTGGACGATCCGTTATCTCGATGAATGGCGTCGTGATGGGGACGCGTGGCGCTTTACCCGGCGTAAGCTCGAACTGTTGTGGGAGGAAATGGTGCCCGTGACGGTTCGTCACGGCTAACGCAAATCCCAATTCATTGGGAAGCAATCAAAATCGCGCTACACATGTTGGACCCTGTCCAGCCCGGATCATATACCGCATCGTCGGCGTTGTAGATCCGGGCAACAAAGTGGAATGCGATGAACGAAAGACGTGCCTGCATAAACGCGATAGGTTGCGCCGTTCCTGACCAGGATGTGCATTCCCCTTTCATTCGATGGGCCAGCCAGCAATTAGTGGATGAACGGGCGCGCAGCCTGTTCGTCCGCATGGCGGAACGCAGCGGCATAAATCATCGCTGGTCGGTCCTTCCCCAAGTGGACGCGGAAGCCTCACCTGTCGATCCCGGCGGCTTTTATGCGGACGCCATGCCTTCGACATCGCAACGCATGCAACTCTATCATCGCTACGCCCCTGAATTGGCCCTGCGAGCCATCGACGCCTTGCGCGCAAAGATAGTTCTCGATGGCATTACCCATCTGGTCGTTGCCAGTTGCACCGGCTTCGTCGCTCCCGGCGTCGATCAGATCATCGCCGACGCGCTGGGTCTGGTCAGTGTGGAGCGGACACTTGTGGGGTTCATGGGCTGTTACGCGGCGGTCGCGGCGCTTCGGACTGCGCGGCATATCGTGCGGTCGGAGCCCGACGCGCGCGTGCTGGTGGTCACCGTCGAACTGTCCTCGCTTCACCTTCAGCGGGAACAGCAGGTCGAAAGATTGCTGATGATGCTGCAATTTGGCGATGGCGCGGCGGCGGCACTGGTCAGCGCGCAGGATCGCGGTTTCGCGATGGATGCGCCCTTCGCGATCAATCTGGAAGGTTCTGCCGATCTCATCCGTTGGGAGATCGGCGACGCCGGTTTCGTCATGCACCTGTCGGGCGAAGTCCCGAGCCGCATTCAGACCGCTCTACGAGACAAGGGCGTCAGGGACCGGATTTGCGGTTCGACTGATCCCGCATCGGTCGCGAATTGGGCGGTTCATGCGGGGGGCCGTTCCATATTGGACGCAGTCGAAAACGGCATGGACCTGCAACCCGATGCGCTGGCGGTGTCTCGCGGCATCCTCGCGCGCCATGGCAACATGTCGTCCGCAACGCTGATGTTTATCCTGAGCGATCTGCTCGATGAAGGGAGCCACGGCCCCGGCGTCGCGCTCGCCTTCGGACCGGGCGTCGCTGCGGAAGGATTCCGCTTTTCGCGAGCCGGATGATGACAGGAGCGGCCAAGCTAGAGGCGCTCATCATAGGCGGCGGCCCGGCTGGCTCGGCCGCTGCCATCACGCTTGCCCGTGCCGGAATGAGGCCGCATCTGGTGGAACGCCATGCCGCTGCCCCCGCTGGCGTATGCGGCGGCTTTCTCGGCTGGGACGCGATCGCTGGCCTTATGGAATTGGGAGTGGACCCCTGGAAGCTTGGGGCGCGGCCCATAAGCCGCTTCAGGCTGGCCACGGGGAGCCGCTGCGTCGAAGCCGCCCTGCCCGCCACGGCCGGCGGTATTTCCCGCCACGTCCTGGACAATGCCCTTATCGAGGCAGCCGCCAACGCGGGTGCTATCGTCAGTCGAGGCCGAACAGCCCGCATGGCCGATCCAGATAGCCGCGCCGTGCGCTTCGACAATGGCGAGACACTTGCCACAGACGCCCTGTTCATAGGCGTCGGCAAGCATGAGCTGCGCGGCGTCGCCCGGGATTTCTCAAGCTCATCGGTCGGGCTACGCACCTCCCTCCCTGCGTCCTCCGAATTGCATGGCGCACTGTCGGGCTTCGTTGAACTGCACCTGTTCGATAAAGGCTATGCAGGACTGCTGTTGCAGGAGGATGGATCGATCAACGTCTGCCTGTCGGTAAGCAGAGATCGGCTCACTACGGCGGGGAGCGTTCCCGCGCTGCTAGACGAGTTGCAACAGGAGGCGCCACTGCTCAGCGAACGACTTCAAGGCATCCCCGCCCATTTCGATGCTGTCGCGGGTGTTCCCTATGGCTGGCGCGCGCCGCAAAGCCACAAAGGCGTCTTTCGGATCGGCGATCAGAGCGCCGTCATAGCCTCCCTCGCAGGCGACGGTATCGCCATCGCCTTGGCCAGCGGAGCGAGCGCCGCCGGAGCAATGCTGGCCGCAGGACCTGAAGCTTCACCGGCATGGCAGGACAAGTGGCGGCGGCAATGCGCGCGGCCTGTCGGCATTGCCGAAGCCCTGCGCCATGGCGCCGCAGCACCCCTCACCCGCAGCGTCCTCATGTCGCTCTTACGGTTCGCGCCCGGACTGGGAACGGGCGCCGCATCCCTCACCCGTATCAGGAAAGGTTGACCGGCGTCTCCCGCACACGCTCCACGCACAGGCGAAAGGCGAAACGGCGCACTATCCGCACCTGATCCTCGGATATGCCAGCCTGCGCCAGCAGATCGATCCATTCCCGACGCCGGAACGATCGGGCGATCGATAATTGACCATCTTCCCGAACGATCCTGTGGACGCGCAACAGACGCGCCAGAATGGGGAAGCCCCAATGCGCAAAGCCATGCCGGTGCAGGTCGCAGATCAACCAGCCCATCCTCGCATTCGCCTCCATATGACGCAGGAAGGTTATCAGTTGCGCGTCGGTCATATGATGCGTGACCTGGCTTGAAATGATGAAGTCGAACGACTCTGGCTGATCGAGATAGTCGCCTGCCCGATAATCAATCGACAGGTCGGACGGGGTTGCATGCCGGGCCGCCCGCAAACTCTTTTCATTCAGGTCCACGCCTATCAGTTCGGCATCGATACCCCGGCGCCGCGCCCATCGGGCAACCGCGCGCAGAACGTCGCCGTCGCCAAATCCGACATCGAGCAAACGGAAATGTCGTGCCTGTCCTACCGCGCGTTGGAGGAAGGCGATGGTGGGCCAGGCTGTGAACGTCCATCGGTTGACCCGGGCCAGATCGTGCAAAACCCGCTCATATACGGCCGGATCGAGATCGGGCGCGTCCATCTGCTCTTCCTGACGCGATCTTGTGATGAGCTTTGCCATGTCTCGTCTTCTCCCGCGATCATTCTACCACGGAGAAAGCAGTTGATGCGCCACAGTTTTTGTCTCACCGTGCAAGGGCGGGGGCGGATAGGAGTATGACAATGCTGGCGGCTTCCCTCCTCTTGCTCGCCTCTTCGGCTGCGGTTCCTGCAACCGACGTAGCCGGTCTATGGGTGACGGATGACGGCAAGGGCCTCGTCAAGATCGAACCGTGCGGCGCAAAACTGTGCGGCCGGATCGTGCGAGTGCTCGATACGGGTGCCGATGTCCCCAAGACAGACGTCCACAACCCGAACCCTCGCCTTCGCGCGCGGTCTTTGGCGGGCCTTCTTACCCTCTGGGATTTCAATCGATCCGGTTCCGCATGGACAGGCGGGCGGGCCTATGATCCGAAAAGCGGGAAAAGCTATCGCTCGTCACTGGCGCGCAACCCTGACGGATCGCTGAAGCTCACCGGCTGCGTGCTCTTCATCTGTGAATCGCGGCGCTGGACCCGAGGCGGCTAAGGGCCGATCGACATTCAGGAGATGGCGTGTCGAAAATGGTGGTTTTCCGTGACCCGGAGCGCAGCGTACTCACAGTACGTGAGCACCGGAAGCGCGGAGAACCGCCATTTGCAGGCCGCCAGAACTGAATGTCGATCGGCCCTAGGCCGGTTCCCACTGGAATATCCCATATCGCATCGCCCCTGTGCGCAGGGCGAGGATGAGGCGCGGAAGGCTCAATATGAAATCGCGGCTCATCGTGGCGCGGCCAAGCGCAAGCCGACGAATGTCCCGGTCGCTCAACACGCTCTTGGCCAAACGACCAAGGCATATCGACCAGGTCCGGCGCACCTCCCGGCTGATGTCCCGATGATCCATCAGGCGAAATCCAGCGTCAGAGGCCAATGTCAGATAATCTTCCCGGCTTCCCATGCTGGGCAACCTGCCCTCCTTGCATATCGGCAGCAGCAAATGCCGCACCTCCCAAGCGGACGCCCCCTCCCCCTCCAGCCAGGCGCACACGACCAAGCGGCCGCCCGGCCGCAATATGCGTCTTGCCTCGGTGAAGAAGCGCGGCTTATCCGTCATATGCTCGGAACTTTCGATCGCATAAGCGCGGTCGAACGACGCCGTTTCCAGGCCGTTGTCCAACCAATCCCGCACCAGACAGGTAAAGCGCGGCGAACGCTCTTGCGCAATTGCGTGCTGGGCCGCCGATAGCGTCAGGCCGACGATCGACACGTCATGGCGTGTCAGGATATCGGCCGCTGTCGCCCCATATCCGCAACCAATGTCGCAAATACGGTGCCCAGCCTCTATGCCAAGCCTTTGCTCCACCGCAGCCACCAACTCGGCAGCGGCCCGCTCAGGCGTTTCGGTCCCTGTGCGCCAATATCCGTGGTGAACATGATCGCCCCAGATGCGACGATAGGCGAGGTCAAGCTCATCATAGTGAAGCGCGACGCTTCGGGAATCCGGCGCTTGATCGGGAACAATCATGCGGCTCAGGGCACCGGCCGATCCGCGTGCGTCGCGGTCAGGAAAGACGGATAGATCATCGTGACGGAAGCCGCAGCGATGATGACGAGGGCCGCGATCAATGCGGCTCCGCTACTCAACCGCCCCCGATTGCGCGCATAAAGCACCAGGCCGAGCAGGGCCGCAGCGATCAGGATGATGATGGCAGTAAGTCCGGTTAGCGACATCGACCAAACTCCTGAAAATGAGGAAGATCGGTCCCTCGTGCAGGGATCGCAAAAATTGCAATTACCGATGCGGCGATTCGTTCCGGGTGTCGTCCCCCACTGGTGCTGCGGTTGCAGAGGCCGGGACCGCCACATCTGACGTTCGCGATGCCGGATCGGGCGCACGCAGGCTGGTATAAGCTATGAGCGCCGCCAGAGCCAGACCCGCAGCAACGATCGCCCACAGCCATCGCTTGGCATTTCGCCGCTGCCGCCGCTCTTCATCCTTGGGCATTTAGCCAGCCTCTCTGCGCTTTACCAAATCGAACGGCGGTTGAACCAGTTCCGGCAGATAGGATGAATATTATGAATGAGCGCAATGCACATCTCGCAATTGCATGTGCGCTTAGCCAGGCGGTGGCGCGATCCGGTCGAAGCCCCCTTGCGTTCCCCCCGCGATAGGCAGAACATCGCTCCGTCAGAAGGACCGTCTTCGCCACGAAAGACGGGATGAGGAGAGCAAGGATGAGCGGCACGCAATCGCGCTCCATTGCGCTGATCGGCCCCGCCGGAGCGGGTAAAACCAGCCTCGCGGATGCTATAATGCATATCAGCGGGGCTGTTTCGCGACAGGGATCGGTCGAAGCTGGCACCAGCGTCGGCGATGCAAGTCCAGAAGCGCGAGAGCGGGGAAGCTCCACTGAACTCAATTTGATGCAGTTCGAATGGATGGGGGATCATTTCTCCCTCGTCGATATTCCAGGCTCGCCCAGCTTTGTCGATGACGCGGCCATCGCTCTCAATGCGGTCGACCTCGCCATCGTCGTCATCGATCCGGACCCGGCCCGCGCCCCCCTGGCAGAACCCACACTGCGCAAGCTGGAACGCGCAGGCGTTCCGCACGCCCTGTTCGTCAACAAGATCGAGCAGGCGCGGGGCAGCATCCAGGACCTGCTTACGGCCCTCGCCCCGATGAGCGCCGCCGCGCTCGTCGCCCGGCAAATCCCGATCCGGTCTGGCGATCGGGTCGATGGCTTCGTCGATCTCGCGCTGGAACGAGCCTATCATTATGAGACAGGCAAGCAATCGCAGCAGATCGCGCTCGCCGAAGAGCTGAAGGCTGATGAAAGCCAGGCACGCTTCCATATGCTGGAACAACTGGCCGATCATGACGACATCCTGCTTGAGCAGCTCCTGTCGGACGAGCAGCCAAGCCTTCAAACCATCTTCGCCGATCTCGCACAGGAAACCGCCAGCGGCCTCATCGTGCCGGTGCTGTTCGGTTCCGCCGCCAATGGCTTTGGTATCCGGCGTCTGCTCAAGATGCTGCGGCATGACACACCTGACCCCGCGAAGACGGCGGAGCGGCTAGGCATCACCGGAGCAGCGGCACAGGTGCTGAAGATTTCCCATGCGGCAACGGTAGGCCGCCTGGCGATCGCGCGCCTGTTCGGCGGCGATTTGCAGGATGGTGCCGACCTCCAAGACAACGGCGGGCAATCCCTGCGCGCAGGCGGAATATTCTCGCTACAGGGCCTTGCCACGACCAAGATCGCTACCGCAGAATCGGGCGCGATCGTCGGCATCGCCAAAATCGACACGGCAAAGGCAGGTGACCTGATCGGCATCGCTGCCAAACCCGGTGGCAACGGGCTTCTCGCTGATCGACCGGCAACCAATTGCGCGGTAGCGATCGCCGCGAAGGATCATAAGGACGAGGTGCGCCTGTCCACCGCCCTCAATCGGCTGGCGGAGGAAGATCATGCCCTCCACTGGAGCCAGGACGAAGCATCCCGAGAGACCTTGCTTCACGGCGTGAGTGACGAGCATCTGAACGTCGCGCTGGCCCGTCTGAAGCGCCGCTATGGCGTGGCCGTATCGGTACAGCCGCCGACGATCGCCTACAGGGAATCGATCCGAAAAGCGGTCACGCAACGCGGGCGGCACAAAAAACAGTCCGGCGGGCACGGCCAGTTCGGTGATGTCGTGCTGGAAGTGCGCCCACTGGAACGGGGAGAGGGCCTTCGCTTCGAGGAACGGATCACGGGTGGCGCGATACCTAAGCAGTGGATTCCGGCGGTTGAAAAGGGCGTGCATGACGCCCAGGCAAAAGGTCCGCTCGGCTTTCCCGTGGTCGACGTCGCGGCGACTTTGGTCGATGGCTCCTTTCATAGCGTCGATAGCTCCGAACTCGCTTTCCGTACCGCCGGACGGATAGCGATGAGCGACGCACTGGCGGCTGCTTCCCCCTATCTGTTGGAGCCGGTCGCGCATGTGACGATCATGACGCCAGGCACAGCCTCATCCCGCATCACCTCCGCCGTGGCCTCCCGCCGTGGCCAGATGCTGCGGATGACGAGCCGCGAAGGTTGGTCGGCCTGGGATGTGATTGAAGTCCTGCTACCGGAGGCGGGGCTGCAAGGGCTGGAAGCGGAAATCCGTTCGATGAGCCAGGGTATGGCTCATTTCGAAGCGCATTTCGATCATCTTGCGGAAGTCGCGCCGAAACTCGCCAACAGCATCGTCCAGCGTGTCAAGGAGCCCGCCTGATCACGCAGGCAGATGCTGCCGCGCCCAGCTGACGATCGCAGCCATCGGCATGGCGCCCGCATTGCGCGCAATTTCCCGTCCCTTGTGGACGATCACCAGCGAAGGAATGCTGCGTATCGAATAGCGGGCGGCGAGATCGGCTTCCGCTTCCGTATCAATCTTCCCCAGCCGGGCATGTGGTTCCAGCTGCGCGGCGGCGGCCTCGAAAGCTGGCGCCATCTGGCGACAGGGACCGCACCAGCTCGCCCAGAAATCGATGATGAGCGGAACGTCGCTGCTCACCGCATGCTGCGAAAAATTGGCGCTGTTCAGCGTCACCGGCCGACCCTGGAACAATGCCTGCTTGCACCGCCCGCAACGCCCCTCGCCCAACCGTTCCTTCGGCACACGGTTCAGCGTAGCGCAGGCCGGGCAACTGATCACAAGGGGTCCG
Organism: uncultured Novosphingobium sp.; assembly: GCA_946886365.1. The sequence continues at coordinate 23,867 of CAMPIM010000011.1, read as the reverse complement.
TCCATGCTCACTGGCCTTCTGTTTAGGCCGCCAGCCCGCGTGATCGAAGCAAGGCATCGACTTCTGGCGCGCGTCCGGCGAAAGCCCGAAAATTCTCGGCTGCGGAACGGCTGGCGCCCGCCGCCAATATCTCGCGGCGGAAGGCGGTGGCGCCTCCCCCCGGCAGATCGGCATGAGAAAATATCTCGAAAGCGTCGGCCGACAGAAGTTCGGCCCAAAGGTAGGAATAATAGCCCGCCGCATATCCTCCCGCGAAAATATGGCTGAACGCGTGGGCGAAACGGTTCCATTCCGGTGGATGGACGACAGCCACCGCCGCTCGCACCTGTTCCAGCGTCTGCAACACCCGCGCGCCCTGCGCCGGATCATAGTCGCGATGAAGCAGGAGGTCGAAGGTCGCAAACTCGATCTGACGCAACAATGCCAGCCCCGCCTGAAACTGCCGCGCAGCAAGCAGCCGGTCAAATAGAGGCTCAGGCAACGGCTCGCCCGTATCCACATGCCCGGACAGGCCGATCAGCGTGTCCTTTTCCCAGGCGAAATTCTCCATGAACTGGCTGGGCAACTCGACCGCATCCCATTCGACGCCGGAAATGCCGCCGACCGACGGCAGATCGACCTCCGTCAGCAGATGGTGCAGCACATGGCCAAATTCATGGAACAGCGTCACCACATCATTATGCGTCACCAATGAGGGACGATCACCCGCAGGCGGCGCGAAGTTGGTGGTCAGATAGGCAATCGGCCGATGAAACGCATCGGCATCCCGGAACCGCGCCCGGCACACATCCATCCATGCCCCACCACGCTTACCCGCCCGCGCGAACAGGTCGAGATAGACCCCCGCGACAATCTCGCCGCTCGCATCCAGCACGTCGTAGAACAGGACATCGGGATGCCACGTCGAAACAGCTTCCCGTTCGATCAGGCGCACATCGAAAAGCCGCTCGATCAGCTTCTGCGTACCCGCCAGCACCCGCGGCAAGGGGAAATAGGCTTTCAGCGCCTCCTGATCGACCCCATGCAACGTCCGCCGCATCGCTTCAGCGACATAGGACAGGTCCCACGGATAAAGTTCGTTCAAACCAAAATGCTCAGCGGCGAAGGCTCGCGCCTCCTCCAGTTCCTTCTCGCCGACAGGACGAGCGCGCTTGGCGAGGTCAGCCAGAAAGACCAGCGCCTCGTCTGCATCCGCCGCCATCTTGGTTTCAAGCGAGTGCGCGGCGGAATCGTTGAAGCCCAATATCTGCGCCGCTTCATGCCGCAGCGCCATGATCTGGTCGATCCGCTCGCTATTATCATGGCTGCGGTCATCCGACTGATCGGACGCGCGCGTATTGTGGGCGCGATAAACCCGCTCCCGCAGCGCCCGATCGTCGGCGTGAAGCAGGATCGCCAGCACACTTGGCTGGCGCAAGGTGATGAGCCAGCCCGGCAGTCCCTTTTCCTGCGCATAGGCGGCAAGAATGGCCTTGTCGCTTTCCGGCACCCCGGCCAGCACCGCCTCGTCGGTCACATGCTCGCTCCACGCTTCCGTCGCGTCAAGCACGGCGTTGCCGAAGCGAGTGCTAAGGTCGCTCAGCGCCACGCCAATATCGAGGAAACGCTGGCGGGCCTCCCCCTCCAAAGCCACGCCTGCCAGACGGAAGGCACGCAGCGCCAGTTCGACGGCGCGCTTCTGCGCAGGACGCAAATCGGCAAAATCGGGCCGGTCGGCCACGCGCGCGACCGCATCACGATGCGCCCGGTTCTGCCCCGCCTCCATCAGATAAGCCGTCATCAAGGCCTGTGCCGAAGCGTGTGCTTCCCGCAATTCCGGGGTGTCGGCTACCCCTGCAAGATGACCGATGGGCGACCATGTGCGCGACAGGAGAAAGTCCGCCCGCTCCGCCGCCAATATGACGCTGCCGAAGTCATCGGCTTGCCCAGCCGTAATCTGCTCGATCGCCGCGCGGTGCTGGTCAATCGCTTCCTCTATGGCGGGAACCACATGTGCTGCCTCGATGGCGGCGAAATCGGGCAGGTCGGTATCGGCAAGGAGGGGGTTGAGCGAAGTCATGGCTACTCTTGGCTGGGGCAGCCCAAACGGGCTAGGGAAGCCCCTTAATTGGGCCATGACACCCTGCTCTTCAAGCTCCTGTCGCAACCTCCCCCGCACAATCTGAGCGCGCGTCCACCCCGTTGATCGCCAGGACCGACATGACAAGAGCCGTCGTCCCGCTGCGGATAGCCGGACGCACTGGCAGACATGGAAGCCACGCCCTGCTCAAAGGCTGCCTTTAAAACGGGGGCGATCCGCGCGACCAGCGTTGGATCATTAAGGGTGCCCTTCGGCGCTTCCTGATCTGCTCCATGCAGCGTCCGGCACCCCGCCTCCGCGACGTAGGGACCCCATGGAACGGGCGGATAGCTTATGGGCTGACGGCGCGGCCATGTCCCGCGCCGCCTTTTCTTTTACTTGGCCAGCAATTCCACAACCTCGATCAGGTGCCCCTCGGGATCGGTCACGAAGGCAACCTTCACACCATGAGCTTCCCTGACTTCAATTGGCTGCACAACGTTGCCGCCAGCCTTTTGAACCCGCCCGACAAATGCCTCAAGGTCGCTCGTCTGGAATCCCAGAATTACCTCATCCTGTGCAGGGGCATCCCGATAGAGAATCTTGAACAAAACGAAGGTAGCGCCGCCTTCGCCCGTAGCATTGAACAGGATTTCATCGATCTGCCGATCGCCGACCGTATCCTGAATCCGCGCCATTTCAACGAGGCCCGCGACATCCTTGTAGAAGGCAGCGGTGCCCTCCAGGTCTTGCACCACAAGCTTTGTAAAACCAAAATGCGAGGTCATTCATTCTACTCCACGAAAGATACAAGAAAAGGGCCAGTGGATGGTCTCCACTGGCCCTCTGTGATCCTAAACGAACGACAGGATCAAGATTAGAACCGGAACATTCCGGTCAGGCCGAATTCGCGAGGATTGGTGACATTCACCGTGCGATAGCCGGAATCATAAGGGATTCCCGCGGCCGTATTGATCTGGGCGGTGCCCAGGTTGGTGTTGGTGATCCGCTTCTGATTAAGCAGGTTCTTTACGAAGGCTGTAAGCTCGAACCGATCGTCTTCCGTGCGGAAGCCCGCAAAAACGTTCAGCAGGGTGCGCGAACGGTAGTCATAATCGACCTGGTCAGCATAGAAGCCCGGACGATAGTTCACGAGCGCCCGTACAAACGGCGTAAACTCACCCATCGGGAAACGGATTTCCGTATTCGCGGTGAGGGTGAAGTCCGGAGTCTGGGACAGGCGACCATTGGTCACGCAGTAGCTCACATTGCCCGGGCCAGTTATGACAGGGGAGCCGTCCTGATTGGGAACGCCCGTACCTGCGTAGTCATTGCAAGGTACGCGAGCATCTTTGAAACGCGCACGAACATAGGATGCGCTAATGCCCAAGTTCCAATTATCGTTGATGCGACCATCGATGGAAGCTTCCACGCCCTTGATCTTGGCATCGCCATTATAATTGAAGTCGAAGCCGCCGTTGGTCGGTTCTCCAGGGGCGATCGCCGTTCCATTGACACTGCAGGCCCCGTTCAATTCAGGGCAGTTATACTGGATGCCCGTGAACCGGCTCAGATAATTTTCAAGCGTCTGGTAAAACGCCGATACTGTGAAATTCACCCGATTGTCGAACAGCTTGCCCTTCAGACCGGCTTCGAAAGAATCGGTCTTTTCGGGTTGTGTACGGATCAGGTCCCGGCTCACCCCCGCGGGAACAGCGACCCCCGTGCTACCGGCCCGATAGGAGTGGCCATAGGCCAGATACACGTTGAGGCGCGGATTGAACTCATAGGAAACCGTCAGGCCGCCTGTCAGAGGCTTGTTCGTAAACCGCTGCAGATCAGCAGGAACGCCTTCCTCAAATCGTTCAAAAGCAGGTATGCCGAAACCGGCATAACCCGGAGAAGTCAGGAAGATGTCCGTCGTTTGCACATTCTTGATAATGGAATAGCGCAAACCGCCTTCGATCGAGAAGCCGTTGGAACGGTAACGCAAATTGCCGTTGAACGACCATGTCTGCGCATTCACCGGAGTGAACACCTCTGTATCGATCGGCAGATACACGCCAAACGCGACAGGAAGCGGAGTAAAGAACTGGTCTGCTCGCTGATTGGTCACAACGGTGCCAGTCTGCTTCGTGTAGAACGCACCTACACCCCAGCCGAAACCTTCCTTGTTGTTGGACGCCAGGCGCAGTTCCGCCGAGTCCACCTTATAGGGCGTGTCAATGGTAGACGTTTGCACATAATCGGGGATCGCGTTGCCCGTGTCGAGATCGCGTTCCGCCTTCAGCCTGCTGTACTGGTGAGCGCCTGCGAAGGACAAGGTGGCCGGACCAAGATCATAATCGAAGGCCAGATTGACGATGTGGCTCTCATTCTGGTTACGGAACCGGCCGTCCGACACCGCGGCGTAATCCGACTCAGAAAGAGCCGGCCCCGACGGGTTAAAGCCGTCCGGCACATTGCCAGCACCGACAACCTGCTGAAACTGGCTGTTGTCCGCAAACAGATACTGGTAGCTCAGATAGGCAGTGAAGTCGCTGCTCGGACGCCAGCCCAGCGTTACGCGCGCGCTTTCAGTGCGACTGCGTGAGCGCTCGCCCGTCGTGATGTTGCGGACGTTGTTCAGGCGGTTGCCATCGACCAGGCCAGCGACGCGGATCGCAAGCGTGTCGTTGAAAGGCAGGGAAACGCCAGCCTGCACGTTGTAGCCATCGCGCGAGGTAGCGGTCGCCTGCGCGTAGCCCTCGATTTCGTCGAAGTTCGGGCGGCGGGTCGCGATGGTGATGGAGCCAGCCGGCGAAGACAGACCGCGCAGCAAGCCCTGCGGACCACGCAGCACTTCGATCTGCTGAATGTCATAAAGAGCGGTATAGACGGTCTGCGCGTCGGTCGGGATTTCGTTGTAATAGACCTGAACCGCCGGGCTGGTGCCCTGATCGGGATCGAAGGTCACGCCACGCAGGGTGGTTGTGTTGTTGCGGCCCGAGGTGTTGGTCAGTTCAAGACCAGGTGCAAGCTGCTGCACGTCCTTCGCGTCGAAAATGTTGAACTTCTGGAGCTGTTCGCCGGTCGCGACGTTGACGGCCATCGGCACCGACTGGAGCGATCTTGATTCGCGCGTCGCAGTGACGACGATTTCAGCCGTCCCATCCGCTTCGCCGCTGGCGACATCCTGCGCCCAGGCCGCGACGGGGACGATCAGCGCTGCGCCGCACAACAACGCAGAGATTCCATTCACCTTCTTCATGACGTCCTTTCCTTGATTAGCAGGGACTTGGTCCCAACGATGTTGAGGGCCGCTAACGATCGTGTGGCCACCCCGCAATCCGGCGAGTCATGTTTTGTAAATTTTCGCACGAACCCGTGCTTTATGGGCAACAGTGAGGTTAGGCCATTTCCCTAATTTACGTCTAAAATCTGACCTATACATACGCATACAGATGAACCGATTTTCATCTGATAGCTTTCTTCGTTGACACGATGGCTATCACCTGTCCCCGTCAGGAAGAGCATATCAACTACATCCTTGTTATTGGTACGGCAAAGTGCGATTGCATCGGTCTTATTCGAGGGAGCCGTATGACTGACAGCCGCAAGACAATTTTCCTGACCGGGGCCACCGGCAATATGGGCCGCGAAACGGTGAAGCGCATTGCGGAAAAGGCGGACACGCTGCGCCTGCGAATATTGGTAAGGCCAGAGGAAAAGTCCCACCCCGTCGTCAAGGACGTTCAGCGCCGTGGCTTGGCTGAGGTGATATGGGGCGACCTCACCGACCCTATGTCGATCCGTAAGGGGGTCGAGGGCGCCGATGTCGTGCTTCATGTCGGCGCGCTGGTGTCACCGCTTGCGGATCGCCTTCCGGCCGAGCTTGTGACCCGCGTCAACGTCGGCGGCGCGCAGAATATCGTCGATGCGATCCACGCGGTGGGCGACCCCAAGCAGACACGGCTCATCTATATCGGCACCATCGCCGAAACCGGCAGCCGCAATGCGCCTGTGCATTGGGGGCGGACGGGCGATCCGATCAAGATCAGCGCCTGTGATCATTATGCCGTCACAAAGACACAGGCCGAAGCGATCGTCGCACAGAGCGGCATCACCCATTGGGCATCGGTGCGCCAAAGCGGGATGGCGCATTTCGAAATGTGGAAGATTTTCGATCCGATCATGTTCCACAATCCGCTCAATGGCGTGTTCGAATGGTCTACCGCCAATGACAGCGGCCGCTTGATGGCGGCACTATGCGGCGACAATGTGCCGGATGCATTTTGGCGCAATTTCTACAATCTTGGCGGTGGCGCGTCATCGCGCGTGGTGAATCATGAGTTCATGGAGAAATCCATGCCCAATTACCGCAAGGTGCTGAAGCCGCACTGGTTTGCCACCCGCAATTTCCACGGCCAATGGTATGCTGACTCCGACCGGCTCGAAGCCTTGGTGCCCTTCCGTGAACAATCGCTCGATGAGTATTTCCGCGAAGCCCCACGGCATATGCCGTGGATCGCCCGCATTGTGCCCAAGCTGATGCCGGGCGTCGTTTCAAAACAGATCGAAAAGCTGGCCAACGGGCCGGACGGCAGCCTCAACTGGTTCGCCACCAATAATGAAGCCAAGATCCGCGCTTATTTCGGATCACGCACGGCATGGGAAGCCATTCCCCGCAATTGGGACGACTTCCGCCTCGCCCAGCCTTCGCGGGAACCGACCTTGCTCGATCATGGCTATGATGAAAGCCGTTCGCCGGAAGATTGGCGGATCGATGATTTGAAGGCAGCGGCGGAATATCGCGGCGGCAAATATCTCGGCAACTCTTTCGATGGCCCGGACGTACCCGTGGAATGGCAGTCCGCTGTAGGCCATCGCTTCACGATGACGCCACGTCTATACCTCCAGGGCGGTCATTGGTGCCCCGTCACCATGCTCGATACCGCCACCTATGAAGCGGAGGCGGCGCGCAACCCCTTCTTCGCGCAGGTATGGGGCGACGCCGCCGGTTGAGCGGGACAAGATAGAAGGAGAGGTCGGATGAAAAATCAGCTGAAGTGCTTGGCTATCGCATAGATCTTGGGCGCCACGGCGGCCAATGCGCAGTTGTCGGCCCCGTCGGAATTGCAGCAGGCGATACCGCTTGGCACCGGTCTCGTGCCCGGTGGCAACGGCCCTGAAATCTGGTTCGGCAAATCCGGCAACATGAGCGTCCGCAATACCAGCGAAGCCGCCTTGCTGCCCGTCCTCCCCGACCCGGCAAAAGCGACCGGCACTGCCATGGTCATTGCGCCGGGCGGCGGCTTCATGACGCTTTCCTGGGATCATGAGGGGATGGAGGTCGCTCGCCTGTTGGCCGATCAGGGCATCGCCGCCTTCGTGCTCAAATACCGGCTGGACCCGACCCCGCGCGACTGGCCAGCTTTCGGCAAGATGATGCAGGGCAGAATGACCGAATGGGTCGGCAAGCCCGGTGAAGGTCTGCGCATCGTCACGCCCCCTTATGCGATCGCCGATGGGATCGCGGCGCTGAAGCTCGTCCGCGCGCGCGCAGCCCAATGGCATGTCGATCCGGCCAAGGTCGGCATGATCGGCTTTTCTGCCGGAGCGCGAACGACGATCCGCGTGACCATCGACGCGTCGCCCGCCGACCGTCCCGCCTTCTCCGTCATGCTCTATCCACCGATGGAAAAGGTGGACGTACCGGCCGACGCGCCCCCCGCCTTCGTGGCGATGGCGACCGACGATCCGCTGTCAGGACGCGCGGGCTATGCGCTCATCGAAAGCTGGATCGCTGCTCGCCGCCCGATCGAGTTCCACGCCTATCAACGTGGCGGTCATGGTTTCGGCCTGGGTGATAAGGGCACGGCCACGCAAGGTTGGACCGAAGCGTTGTTCCGTTGGATCGAACTCAATGGTTTCGGGGCAAAGGAAGCCCCGAAACGCTGAGTTCGCTGCCCCGTCCCAGGGCCGATCGACATTCAGGAAATGGCGTGCCGAGCCGAAGGCCACCGAAGGTAAAATGGTGGTTTTCCCTGAGCCTTGAAGCGAGTCACGCGCCTCGCTTCAACGCAACGTACTCAAAGAAGCGCGGAGAACCGCCATTTGCAGGCCGCTAGAACTGAATGTCGATCGGCCCTAGCGTAACGGCACCTTCAGCTTGGTGGTGGCGCGGGTCAGCGGATAGCGCTTGCCATTCCACAGGAAATCCCCCGGCAACCCTGTCGGCCGGGTGATCTCGGCATTCAAGGTGCTTCCCGAAATCCGGTAGCGGACGCTGACCGCACCCTGAGGCGTCGCGGCGGTTGCGGACAGGCTCTTGAGCGATCCCAGTGCGGGCTCAACCTTCAACCGCGCATAGCCCGGCGCATCAGGTCCAATCCCGGCCACGATACCCAATAAATCCGCGCTGGGATGCGCACTCCATGCATGGCTGTCCGATCGCGTCGATTGGCCCTTGCCCCCCTGCCCCGCATCGTCGCGCTCTTCCGGCCAGGTCGTGTAATGCATCGCCAGCAGATCGCGCCACGTCTTGAGCATGTCGAGATAACGGTCGTTCTTGCCCGCACGGACGAGAGCCTGCGCCAGATACCAAGAGAAATAATAGCTGACGCTCGTGATCCCTTCGGGCGCGTCTATCCCTTTGCCCGGCACCATTATCCGGTCAATGATGGCCCCGGCCTCGTCGCGGCTCGCAACATCATAAAGGACAGCCAGCGCGTTCATATGCTGGCTGAATCGGTCACCGTCAGGATTGTCGGCATAAAGACCGCGCGCCGGAACCCAGCACCGGTTGCGGATTGCCGCCTTCACCGTCTCGGCTCGCGCGGCATAGCGCTGCGCCTGGCTGGCGTCGCCAAAGGCTGCCTCGATCGCTGCCCCCTGCTGGAGAGCGCCGAGCCAGCTGACGCTCATCAAACAGCTTTCATCCGTCTTGCCATAGGAAGGAAAGATTGTGCGGTCAGTCGCGGGCTGGCCGACCCAATCGATGAAATTCCATTGCGGGTTCTTACCCAATAGGCCACTCGGACGGCGGTAGGTTTCGAACCAGTCCAGAACACGGCGCATGCGCGGGATATTACGGACGATCGGCGCGGGATCGGGCTGGCGCAATCGCCAGTCATCCAGCATGCCGACCCACATCAGCGCGAAGGGCGCGATCACATTATTGCCACGCGTCGGCCAGGCGCCCTCCATCAGCCCGCCATCGACATCGGATGCAGCGAAGGCATCGATCGCCTGCTCCGCCAGACGAGGGTCACCCGACACGGCATAGGAAATCAGCATCTGAAGGCGCGTGTCGCCCGCATATTGCAGCTGTTCCCAATAGGCCGTGTCCATATAGGTTTCATGCGCATCGATCCGCGCCGTGCGCCATCCTATATCGAAAATCCGTGCAAGTTCAGGATCATCGCTTTGAAACTTACCGACTTGTTGGAACGGATAGCCCGTCTCGTACGCGCGCAGCCCCTCCAGCACCAACGGCTGATCCTTGGTCTCGACCGTGATTTCGGCATAACGCCATGTCCGCCACCATAGCGGGGCAAAACTGCGCTTTTCTCCGTCGGCGATGAAGCTGTCCCAAATGCCGATCGGCTTGCGATCCTCGATCAGGTTGCGGTCGCCCTTGCGGCCCTGCGCATCGTACAGCGCCTCGGTCCACAGCAGCTTGATCGCCGCACCCTTGCCGCCGGACACGTCCAACTGAGGATAGGCCGACACCATCGCATCGCGCTGAATAAGCAAGGTCGCCTTGCTGTTGGCCGGGATCGTCACCGCCCGTGCGGGAAAGGCCATGGCGGCAGGCAGATCAGTCCGCACCACCTTGCCCGCCGCCACAGGCGTATAGGATTGCTGCGGCAGCCGTTCGGCCACCAGCGTCCGCTTCGCCGCATCGGGAGCGGGCACCGCGTCCTGCCAGCCCTCGCCCTTCTCCTGCGGCCCGGCGGCATCGAAATCAGCCTTCGCCGCATCGATCTTCTCGGGGTTGCCCGCGACATAATACCATCGCTTCACCTGCCCCCAGCCATTGGCGAAGCCACGACCCTGGTCGCGCTTCACCCGCCACCCCTGCCGGTCAGTCGAAAGCTCCGCCGCCTTGCCTTCGCCGATCAGGCGAAACCCGGTTGCGACGCTCTGTTGGAACAGCGGCGCTGTATTGGTGAAGAGTGAATTGCCCTGCGCCGCCGAAACCTGCGCGGGCGTGGCATTGGCGGGCAGCTTCAGTGGCTGGACACCGTTCCACACCGTCGCCGCGATGACGTTGACGCCCGGTTTCATATAGGGCGCAAGGTCGATGCTCTCCTCGCGCCAATGGGCGATGTCGCCCGTCGAAGGCCCTGCCGCAACACGCGCACTATTCACAAATAATATGAAACGGTTATCTGCTGTCACTCGTACCTTATAAGAGCGCGGTTTGCCCGGCAGGTCGAGCGTGCGGCGGAAATGCAGGACGATCGGCCGTACCGTTGGCCCCGCCTCCGCATGGCTGATCCAGCCCTCAGCGCCACCAGTCTGAGCGATAGCGGCGGGCGCAGCGCCCAACATCAGCGAAGCAGCCAGCAATGTGCGCATCGTCATCATTTTTTCTCCGGCGAAAGGGCGCGGGCCAACGCTGCATCGAGCGCGGCATTGAATTGCTGGGATATGGCCGCGCGCGGCACGATCAGCTGGAACCCATGGAAAGCGCCTGGTATCACCAGCAATTCGGTAGGGACATCTGCATCGATCAGGCGGCGGGCAAACTCTACATCCTCGTCCACGAACAGGTCGATTGACCCTACCCCGATGAACGTCGGCGGAAGCCCTTTGAGGTTCTTCACCCGCGCAGGCACCGCGCCTTCAGGCTGAGTGGCAGCGCCAGGCCGCCGCCCAAGCAGCGCCTGCCAGCCCTTCCGGTTCCACTCCGCCGTCCAGATCAGCTGGCCGATATGCGGCGGCACCGGACGCGAAGAACCCGTCCGATCGTCCAGCATGGGGTAGATAAGAGCCTGAAACGCGACCGGCACCTCGCCCCTGTCACGCGCCGCGATAGTCAACATAGCAGCCAAGCCGCCGCCCGCGCTTTCACCCAAGACGACAATCCGTCCCGGATCGACGCCCAGTGCGGCGGCATTGCCATGCAGCCATTTCAAACCCGCATAGGCATCTTCCAGAGGTCCGGGGAAATGCGTCTCCGGCGCCAACCGATATTGCACCGACACGATCACACAGTTCAGCCGCTCGGCCAGGCTCTTGAGCGCGGGCAGATTGTCCCGCGCATCGCCGCCGATGAAACCGCCACCATGAACGAAGAAGATGGCGCCGCGCGGCGCCCCCTGCTCGGCACCAGCGTTCACGACATAGACCGGCACCGGCGGATGTCCGCGCGATCCCGGTGCCTGCCGCTCCTCAACCCCTGCGGGCAGTGGGCCGGGCTTGGCAGGCTTGTACATCGCCCCGCTCCGCTGCGCCTGCATGATGCCGCGCGCGACCGGCCGCAACTCCGGATTGACCGACTTCAATCCCGCTTCTGGAGAAGTTACGACCGGCGCCGCTGCGATCAGCAGGCAGGATGCGAGCGCGGCTGCGAAACGCCGCCCTCTCACCGTTGCGCCTCCAGTTTCGCTGGCCCCAGCCATCCGGCCGGAACCGGCTTCAGCTTCTTGTAAATCGTATCCTTGGGATCGATCATCGCATTTTGGGGTACGTTGGCGACAGCAACGCTGATGTCATTCTTGCCCGCGCGAACCAGCTTAGTCACATCGACGCGGAACGGTGCGCTGAACAGGGTGGGCAGGCTTTGTCCGTTGACCGTCACCGTGGCAACGTCATGCACTTCGCCCAGATCCAACATGACGCTCGTTCCCTTGGTCAGCCAGCCCGCATCGACATTGATCGTGCGCCTGTAGGTTCCCGTCCCTGCAAAGCGCGCCAGTTCAGGCACCTGCTGCCAGTCCTTCAGACTGATAGAGGCGAAATCCTGGCTATAGGACTTGCGCTGGACATGGCCGGTCGCCTGAAGCCGCCATCCATCCATGGGCAGCGTCATGCTGGCCACGGTAGCGGATGCCGGAACGGTGACAGCCTGCGTCGTTGGATCGAGCATCAACAGCGCGCTTTCCCCCGCCCCAAGGCTAAGAGGCACGTCGGTCGCCTGCCCCGCGACGCGCGCCGACACAGGCGCAACCGTGCCGTCCATCGCATTCCACCGCGTCACGCCCCCCACTTCGGGCAGCGTCAGCGTCACCTGCCGTGCGGCTTCTCCCCTGTTGTACACAAAGGTCGCGGTACGGCCCTCGATCTTCCGCTGAACGAAGTAAAGATCGGCAGCGTCACCGGAAAAGCGCAGATTGGCCGGAATCGCCGCTGCCCGCAGAGCATCGGTCATGCCAGCGGCGGGAACGATCTTCGCTCCCAATTTCAACGCGGCGGCGGCTGCCTTCTTCACCCTCGCATCACGCTGGCGAGCCTGGGCCAGCCCTTCATCCCGGCTCGGCGCCCGATCGGTGAAGAACACCGGCAGTCCCGCCTTGGCGAAACGCGCGATCGCCTCGGCTGTCTCTGCCTGAATGCCATCGATCGGCGGCAACACCAGCACCGGATAGCGCTGGCCGCCCTGCGAAACGAGCTGCTTCCCTTCGATCCGCGCATGAGCGATCGAATCCTGGTTGATCCGGTCGAAATCATAGCCTCCCGCCAGGAACGCCTTTTCCGCTGCCTGCTTGCCCGCGCCGTCATCTTCGATGCCGACATAATAGCCGTAGCGTCCATAGAAATAGGCGACCGGAACCACCGCCTCACCTGCCTGCATGACGGCCTGCAATCGGCCGATATAGCCCGCCAAGGGCTTCATTGCGGGCCACACCGGGTTGGTCTCGTTCAACATGTTGGAAAAGCCGCCAGCGAAGGGGCTTGGCTGGAAAGCGTGCCAGCCGGGCCAGTCGTCGGCATGGAAGCGGTAATTATAACCATGCAGGATCATGGAGTTGACGCCACCCGCCATGAAGGCATCGACCCGCCGCCGCATTTCGTCGGGCGTCACATCATAAGGGCGATTCCCCCATGCCAGGCTTTCCGCCGATACGATTGGACGCCCGTAAAGATGCGCACCCGACCGGGCCATCCGCATGAAAAACGGATCGCCCGCGCCCGGCAAATCCTCGGTCTCCGGTATGTCGGCCAGACCATATCCCCGGATCGTATCGAAAGCGCCGCCATGCGCCTGGAACTTGGCCTTCAGCCCATGCGCATGATTCCATGCCACGAAAGGCTGGATGAACCCCTCGATCATCATGTCTGAAACCGTGCGGCGATAGTCGGCGCGCACCCGTTCCGCTAGATCGCTGTTCGCCGTGTCGAAATAGGGCGGCGACCAATGCTCGCTCCACGCCTGCATCCAACCGGGCTGGACGACGAAGGGCAGATAGGGCGTCAGGTCATAGCCGCGCCGCTTCCTGAACTGTTGCAGCAATTCAGGTCCCCACTGAATATCCTGCATCAATTCCAGGCTGTCCACGAATGTCGATCGGATTCCGACCGGGTCATTCCCCAACGGATCACCGACGCGCGCCGCATGCGCCGCAAAGGCTTGCGGGTTCATATGATCCAGTATCAGCTGCGGCCCCTGCCCGGCCGCACCCAATACGCCGACGTCGGACGCATATTGGCGGAACACGAAAATCTGCCAATCACCCGGCGGTGGGGTCCAGTCGAGCGTGCCATCATCACGCAACTTGCTGGTCAGGAGCACGCTGCTTGCCGGGTCCAGCGTGCCTGCCGTCACCACATCCCGCCACGGCGTCAATGTCATGCCCATCGCGCCCGGCACGGCAGGGTGAAGCACGGGCGCATTGCCCTTGACCGCAACGACCGCGACGGTGCGCGCGCGGCCCTCCATCCTCTTGCCCCAGTCTGCTACCTTCGGGTCCTTGACGCGCGCATCGAACATACTGAGCGCGCCCAGCCGCTTTGTGCGCTTGGGGATATTGAGCTTGATCGGACCAGCCTCGCCGCCCCTGACCTGGGTGCTGGCCATGGAAAGCTCGGTGAACGCCAGTTCCGGCGGGATGGCAAAGCCGCCGCCGGACGGCCAGGACGAACCCAGCGTATAGTCCAGCGTTAGGCCCAATGCCTTCGCCGCCTCCCCCGCGGCACGGACATGGGCAAAGAAGGACGGCTCGGCATATTGATCGACGCGTGCCTTCTCGTCCGGCGTAAGCGTCACGAAATTGGGCGTGAACGACTGAATCTCCGCACCGGCAAATCCGGTGTCCGCCATCAGCTTCAGCTCACGCTGCAATTCCTGATCCGTCACCGCATCGCCCGGCCACCACCAACGCAGCCGGGGCCGAGCATCGACGGGCGGGCTCTGGAAATGATCGTCCAGCGGACCTGCAAAAGCCGGAGCCTCGACAAGTGCAAGCATAGCTGTTGCCGCCAGCAGGCAGTTCTTCATCAAACGCTTCGCTGTCATGGCTCAGGGCCTCCGGATCATGCGGTTCAGCCGCGCCGTGCCGGTCAGCACCGGATCCGCGGCGGATGTGCCCACCTCTACCTTGACGTCACCCGCGGGCACCACCCAACGCTGCGCCTTTGCATCGAAGTCCGCGATCACGCGCATGTCTGCCGTAACCGTGACTTCCCTGCTTTCGCCGGGCTTGAGATTGGGCTTCGCCCATCCGATCAACCGCTTGGCCTTGCCCGGCCGGGTGACGTAGACCTGCGGCACGTCCGCACCCTCCCGCTCACCCTCATTCACCACGGTGAAGCGGACAGACAGCGCCTTTCCGCCCGTGACCTTCAGCCCTTCATAGCGGAACTGCGTGTAGCTAAGACCGTAGCCGAAGGGGTAAAGCGGCTTCAGCCCCTTCTTGTCGAACCAGCGATAGCCGGCGTCCGATCCTTCCGGATAGACGATGTCGAACGGCTTCAAACCCGCCTGCAGGCCATAGACAGCACGCGTTTCCTTATCCGCTGGCGGCGCGTCGGAGCCGGGAAGCGCTGGATTGGGCAACTGATCGGCAGAGGCGGGGAAAGTCACGGGCAGATGACCGGACGGGTTGACCTTTCCGGTCAGAACCCGCGCAATGGCAGCGCCGCCACGCTGGCCACCATACCAAGCGGAAAGAATCGCGGGGACCTTGGCCTGCCAGGGCATCAGGACCGGGTTGCCGGTTTCCAGCACGACGACCGTCTTCGCGTTCGCGCTTGCCACCGCGTCGATCAGGTCGTCCTGACCCTCGCCCAGCGACAGGTCCTTATGGTCGATGGCCTCGGTCGCGTACTTCTCCGCGAAAACGACAACGATGTCGGCCGACTTCGCTGCCTGGACAGCGCCTGGCACATCCTTGCCGTCCAGATAGCTGACGGCCGCATTCGGAAACTCGGCGCGCAGCGCATCGAGCGGAGCCGTGCCCCCATAGCCGCGACGGGCAAAGCCAGCGGCAGGGCCGCTTTCCGCGCCCTTGGAAACGCGCTTCAGTCCACCCACGGGATTAACCTGGCTCGAACCGCCGCCGCTCGGCACGCCAACATCGGCATTGCCTCCGACCACCAGGATCGTCTTCGCCGAAGCGGCCAGCGGCAAGATGCCACCCTCATTGCGCAGCAGGACGATCCCCTGTTCCGCCGCACGCTGCGCTACCTCGGCGTTGGCGTCATAATCGATCGACTGGCCCGGCTGTAGCGCCTTGTCGGCCACGCCATGGGCATAGATGGCGTAGAGCACGCGTCCGGCCGCCTTGTCGACCGCCGACTGCGGCACCTTCCCCGCCTTGACCGCTTCCACCATCAGGTCGGAAAAATAGCGCTTGCCGTCGATCTGTTCGCCTGATTGCTGGTCGAGGCCGGCGATGATGGCCTCGGTGGAATGCACCGCGCCCCAGTCCGACATCACATAACCCTTGAAGCCCCAATCACGCCGCAGCACGTCGTTTAGCAGGAAAGGGTGCTCACAAGCGAAAGTACCGCCAATGCGATTATAGCCGCACATCACCGAACCGGGATTGCCACGTTCCATGCCGATCTGGAAAGCAAGCAGATCGCTCTCGCGCATCGCCTGCTCATCCATGTTCACCGATGCGATGTTGCGACCGGTTTCCTGATTGTTGAGCGCGAAATGCTTGATCGTGCCGATGATGTCATTGGACTGCACGCCACTGATCTGACTTCCGACCAGTTCCCCAGCCAGCAGCGGGTCTTCACCCAGATATTCGAAATTGCGGCCAGCGCGCGGGTCGCGCACCAGATTGACGCCGCCCACCAGCATCACATTAAAGCCCTTGGCCCGCGCCTCCGCGCCGATCATAGCACCGCCCGCGTGGGCGATTTCCGGGTCCCATGTGGACGCAAGCGAAAGCCCTGAGGGCAATGCCGTCGCGACATCGCCCTTGCGCATTTCCATCAGGTTGGACACGCCTAGGCTTGCGTCGCTTTCCACCAGCGTAGGAACGCCGAGGCGCTCCACTCCTTCGATATATCCTGCGCTGACGGGCACTCCCTGCGGCCGCTTCGACACAGGGACGAGGCCCGACATAGGGCCGTGGATAAGCCGGATCTTCTCTTCACCCGTCATTTTGGACAGGGTCTCAGCCGCTCTGCGCTCGGG
Organism: uncultured Novosphingobium sp.; assembly: GCA_946886365.1. The sequence continues at coordinate 7,230 of CAMPIM010000011.1, read as the reverse complement.
TGAATTCCGGGTATCGCGGGCATATCCCCCGACCGGCGTCAGCATCGTCCCCGCGGCAGCAAGCAACAGGATGGATGAGGAATTCTTCATGATGTGCAGCCTCTCCGCTGGGGGGACATTTTCCGATTGTCGGCAGTTTACCTTCTTACGTTCCAGGAGCGCACACGTCAATATTCGATCGGTGTCGTTCGATTTATTTCAGAAGGCCATTGCTTCCGCCCATGGCTTGAGTCAGAGATGCGGTCATGCCAGCTACAAAGACCGAGAAAGCATTCACCCCAAAACGGGGCCGACCCGACGCGAAACAGGTCGCCGCGATCGATCGCGCCATCTTGGCCACCGCCACCCGGATGTTCCTGGACCAGGGTTATGACGGCGTGGCGATGGAAAATATCGCTGCGGCTACCGGCGTTTCCAAGGGCACGCTTTACGCCCGCTATCCCTCGAAGGAAGCGTTGTTCACGACCGTCATCCATGATCGCGTCAAGCAATGGTCGCTTATATCGGCAAGCCAGGATCATCTGCTGACCGATGACATTGCCGAACGCCTCCACCATCACGCGCAAGTCATCGCGCGGTCGCTGCTTCAGCGGGAAGTGCACGCGTTCCAGCTCTTGACGCTCGCCAATCGTGAACGCTTCCCCGAACTCGCCCGCGCCATGTATGAAGCAGGCTATCTCTACATCGTGCGCCTCATCAGCGACGACATCAGCCAAGCCGCCCTGCGCGACGGCATTCCTGCCCGCGACCCGTCCGCGATCGCTCGACAGCTTGTAGCCGCCATCACCGGGTGGGAATTGCAGGAAAGCAGCGCCGGTCCGATCGTCGAAGCCGAACTGTTAGGCGCCGCCCGGAAAACCGTCGATCTTTTGATGGCGGCCCGCAAAAGCTGGTGACTTGAATTTAGCACGACATCGTGCGATATAGGAAATATCACAAACGGAGGATCCTGTTCCATGCGATTTTTGATTCTTGCTGCCGCTGCTCTGTCGCTCGCCACTCCGGCGCTGGCGGAAACTGCTGCTACCGCCAAGTACACCTCTGCCGACACCGAACTGGGTGTCCTGCTCGACAACCCCGCTGCCAAGGCGATTGTCGAGAAGTATATTCCCGGCATGACCAGCAATGATCAGGTCGACATGGCCCGCGCCATGACGCTGAAGGCGATTCAGCAATATGCGCCTGACGATGTCACCGACGCCCGTCTGGCGGCGATCGACGCCGATCTGGCCAAGCTGCCCTAACGGCAAAAGCTCAGGCATTATTGAGGGAAAAGGGCGCGCAAGCGCCCTTTTTCTGTTGGGCACCCCTACCGCCACATAAAAGAAAGGGCCGGTTTGTGGCCGGCCCAGGTAGGTGTAGGAGAGTGCCTAAAAGGCGCACCTAATTGAACATGCATGTTCGATAAGTCAAGCGACCGGCGAGCGCCTGTCAACATTTCCATCATATGGGAAAAGGATCGTCATCCCCCGGCTGACGCGGCGTCACCAGACGCGCGGCCCTTGGCGCGATCCACCTTTCGATGCTTTCGACAATCTCATAGATCACCGGCACGAAGATCAGCGACAACGCCGTTGAGGTGATGAGGCCGCCGATCACCGCCAGCGCCATCGGCTGGCGAAATTCCGCGCCTTCGCCAATGCCCAACGCCGTCGGCAGCATGCCCGCCGCCATCGCCACCGTCGTCATGACGATCGGTCGCGCACGTTCGCGGCATGCATTGCGCAGCGCCTCCGTCATCGGCGTCCCCGCCCGCTCCTCCTCGATCGCAAATTCCACTAGCAGGATCGAATTTTTCGCGCATAGGCCAAGCAGCATTAGCAGGCCGATCATCGCGGGCAGATCCAGCGTCTTGCCGAACAGCGTCAGTGCAGCAAAGGCACCCAGCAGCGACAGCGGAAGCGCGGCCAGAATGACCACCGGTTTGAAGAAGCCCTTGAACAGCAGCACCAGCACCGAAAAGGTCAGCCCGATACCCCCCACGATCGCCAGCATGAAGCCGCCAAACAGCTCGGACATCGCTTCCGAATCGCCCGTCTTCGCTTCCTGGACCCCGTCGGGCAGGTTACGCATGACCGGCAACGCGTTCACTTCCTGCAAAGCCTGACCCAATGTCCGCCCGGCGATCAGATCCGCCTCCACCGACACGCGCCGCTCCCGGTCATAGCGCACGATCTTGCCCGGCCCCGCCTTGAACCGGATATCCGCAACCGCCGACAAGGGCGTCGTCTGCCCATCAATGGTCGGCACACGCAGGTTCGCGATCGTTTCCAGATCCTGACGCGATCCTTCGGGCAGGCGGACGCGGATCGGCACGCGTTCGTCGCCATCCGAATATTTCGCCACGCTGGCATCGATGTCGCCAATAGTCGCGATGCGCAGCGCCTGGGCCAGCGTCCGGCTATCGACGTTAAGGCGCGACGCCTCCTCCGGCCGGGGCGTCACGATCAACTCCGGGCCTGCGGGCGGCGGCGCAGGGCGGGGGTCGGAAATCGACCGCACGTTGCGCATCTGCCGCAACAGTTCGATTTGCGTGCGCTCCAACGCCTGTCCATCCTCCCCGGCCAGCACGATGTTGACGCCAGCCGAACCGAACGTGCCCTGATTGGACAGGCGCACGTCCGGAATATCGCGCAATTTCGGCCTTATGATCTGCCGGAACTCGTCCGTCGTGACGTCGCGATCATGTTTCAGCACCACGGTCAGCGTTCCCGTGCGCATATCGTCGCCCGCGCTGAAGCCGCCGGACGTTGACCCCACCTGGGCAAAGACCCGTTCCACAGCGGGCTCCGCCGACAGCATGCGGGTCGCGTCGTTGACCGCCCGCGCCATGTCCTCACGCGTCGCGCCGGGCGGACCCTGCACCGCGATGTAGAGATAGCCCGGATTGCCAACCGGCTGGAATCCCACCGGGGTAAGGCTCGCCAACAGAAGGGACAGAAGGAAAATTCCGCCACCGATCGCCATCGTCATCCAGCGGTGGGCCAAGGCCCAATCCAATATGCGGCCGTAAATCGGATTGACCGGCCGCTTTTCCCGATGCACCCGATCCTTGAGCGGCACGAGAAAATAGGCCGCCATCAGCGGGGTCAACAAACGCGCCACGACCAGCGAGAAGAGCACGGCGACAGCCACGGTCAAACCGAACTCGCGGAAAAACTGCCCCGCCTGCCCCGGAATCAGCGAGACCGGCGCGAACACAGCGATGATCGTCGCAGTCGTCGCGATCACGGCCAGACCGATGGCATCCGCGCCGATCAACGCGGCGCGATAGGGCGTCTCGCCGGTCTCGATCCGCTTCTCGATATTCTCGACCTCCACGATCGCGTCATCGACCAGGATGCCGATCACCAATGTCAGCGCCAGCAGCGTGATGCTGTTGAGGCTGAACCCCATAGCCGACATCAAGACGAAAGTGGGGATGAGGGAGAGCGGCATGGCCACCGCCGCGATGATCGTCGCGCGCCAGTTGCGCAGGAACAGATAGACCACGATCACCGCCAGAAAAATGCCCTCGATCAGCACATGCTGGGTCGATGCAAAGGTCCGCCGCGTGGAATCCACCGTGGACACCAGCTTGGTGAAGGTGACGCCCGGATGCTCGGCCTGAATCTGGGCTATCGCCTTGACCGCCCGGTCCTCGACACTGATGTCGCTCGCTTCGCGCGTCTTGCTGATCTGGATCGCGGTCACGGGCCTGCCGTCCAACCGCGCAAACCCGCGCTGTTCGGCCGCGCCATCGCCAATCTCGGCAATGTCGCCCAGGCGGACATAACGCCCCTGAACCGGGATCGCCAGGTCGCGCAACCTGTCGATGGTCATGGATGAGCCGAGAACACGGATCGTCTGTTCGACCGCGCCCACATCGGCACGGCCACCCGGATCGTCGCTGTGGAACGCGGCGAGCGCGTTGTTCACCTGCGGCGCCGTCACGCCCCGTGCCGCCATGCGCTGCGCGTCCAGCACGATGTTGATTTCCCGATCCGCGCCGCCGATGCGGTGAACCTGCGCCACGCCTTGTTGGGCCTGCAATGCGCGAGTGACCATCTTGTCGACGAAGCGCGACAATTCCGTGTTGCCCATCGCGGGCGCGCTCACCGCGTACGTCAGAATGGGCGCGGCATCGATGTCCAGTCGCTGCACCAGCGGCGGGTCGATCCCCGGTGGCAAATCGATGCGCGCGCGCTCCACGGCGGTACGGACATCGTCCGTCGCCTTCTGCATGTCGCTGTGCAGTTCGAACTCGACCGTCGTCGTGGACGATCCCAGCACGGCCGTCGAACTGATATGCTTGACCCCGGCGACGCTGCTCAGCGCATTTTCGATCGGTCGGGTGATCTGGTTCTCGACTTCGCTGGGTGCCGCGCCGTTTTGCGTCACCGTCACGCTGACGACGGGGAAGTTGACGTTGGGGAACTGCTTTATGGGCAGACCGACATACGCCACGATCCCCGCGATCGTCAGCAGGATGAACAGCGAAACGACCGGGATCGGATTGCGGATGGCCCAGGCGGAAATACGCATGGTTACTTGCCCCTGCCAGCGGCGATCCGCACCCGGTCACCCTCCAGCAGGAAAGCGCCGCCGCCCAGCACGGCTCGCACGCCGGGCTTCGCGCCGCTCAATATCTCAACCATGCCGCCCGCGCGCCGCCCTGTCCGCACCGAAGCGCGATGGACCCGGTCGGCCTTGTCGAGCAACAGCATATAGGCGCCGTCGGCATCATAATGCACCGCGGCTTCGGGCGCGGCCAACACGGTGCCGCTGGCTTTGACGAACTCCGCCTTGGCAAATCCGCCGGGCCGCAATTGCGGGTTAACCGGCAAAGCGATGCGCGCGCTCGAAAGCCCTGTCTGATTATCGACACGCGCGCCCAGCAGTCTGATCTTGCCCGACAGCCTGGTTCCCGACGCCAATGTGACCGTCGCAGGATCACCGATGGACAGCGTTCCCATGGCGGCTTCCGCAACTTCGGCGTCCAGTTCGACCAGATCGTCGCGCGCGATGGTGAACAGCACCGTGCCCGATGCGGATGGCTCGCCCGGACGCGCGGATCGCTGGAGGACGCGTCCCGCCACGGGCGATCGTATGATCAACCGGCTCTGGCGGGTCAGCAGGTCGTCAAGCTGCGCCTTTGCAACGCCCACGGCGGCCTGCGCCGATCGCGCGGCGATGCGCCGCTGGTCTATCGCCTCCTGCGACAGCACGCCCTGATTGTCGAGGCCCGCCACACGGCCAGCATCCATTCGAGCTCGCTCATAGGCGACCTGCTGCTGGCTCAACTGCGCGCGCGCCTGATCGATTTGCGAACGCAGCAGCGTATCGTCCAGCACCGCCAGTACCTGTCCAGCGCCCACCTTGGCATCCTCTTCCACCAGCACGCGGGCGATGCGATAGCCCGAAAGCTCCGGCGCGACCGCCACTTCCTCGCGCGGGATCAGGCGGCCCGAGGCGCTCAGGCCCCCTTCCAGCGCTCGATGATCGACCATGGCCACCGTCACTGTCGGCGGCGGCGGCTCCTTCGCCGCATCCTTGCCACTACCGCAGGCGGCAAGCAGCAGGACGAGGGGAAGCGCCATGGCAAGGGGACGCGGCTTGAAGGTCACGGCATTTCCTTGGATTGAATAGGCAGGGCGACCGGCGGCTGTTCAGGCGCCGTCGCGGGATCATCCGGGCTCCACCCGCCGCCCAGCGCACGGAACGCGCCAACGGCATTGCCCAACGCCTGTGTCCGCGCGTTGGTGAGCGCCCGGCGTGCCGCGCGCCATGTCTGTTCCGACTGGATCAGCGTGGTAAGGTCGATCAGGCCCGCGCGATAGCCCTTGCGCCCGGCATCAAACGCAAAGCGCGCCCGTTCCTCGGCAAGGCTGAGGTCGGCAAGCCGCACCCGGTCGGCGGCGACAAGAGCCAGCGCGATGTCGGCATCCCGGAAGGCCGCCTGCACCGCCGCCTCATAGCTCACCACGGCGCGTTCGCCCTGCGCCTCCGTCGCGCGCAATTGCGCCATCAGGCGGGTGCGGTCCAGGACCGGCAGGCTCAATCCGGCGGCGATGGACCAGAGGCTCGAAACGCCGCCCGCCACCCCGGACGTCCGGTTGATGCTGCCATTGCCCTGAAGCGTGAAGCGGGGGAACAGCGCCAGCCTGTCGACCTTGACGGCGCTCGTCGCTGCCGTGACCCGCGCCTCGGCGGCCAATATATCGGGCCGCCGCGTCAGCAGCGTCGCGGGCAGCAGCGGCGGGACCGGCGGCGCCATGTCGAGCCGCGCCTCTATCGGCAGGCTATCGGTCGGGGCGTCCGGCGTTCCGATCAGGACCAGCAATGACCGCTTGGCATTTCGCAGCGCCGTCTCGATCCGCGTCAGCTCTGCCTGCGCCGTTGCTGCGTCGCCTTCCAGCCGAGCCGTTTCCGAAGCCGCCACCAGCCCGCGATCCCGGCCGAGCTGCGAGGCTCGCTCCAATTCTCTCGCGATCCGCAGCCCCTCCTGCGCGTCGTCGCGTTGGACAGCCAGCCCTCGCGCCTCGAACAGCGCGCTCGCGACATCGGCGGCCAGGCTCAAGCGAGCCGCATGATAATCATAGGCCGCCGCCACATAGGTCGCCCGCGCCCCTTGCCCGATCGCGCCCAGCCTGCCGAACAGGTCGAGTTCCCAGCTGGGGCTGAAGGCCAGCGACTGGTTGTCACTGCGCGCGGTGGACCCGAACAGATCGGTTCCCGACAGCTGGCTGCCATCCTGTATCTTGGCCGATCCGCTGATGGCGCCTGTCGGCAGGCGCTGCGACAACGATTGATCGCGAATCGCGCGCGCCTCGCGCAGCCGGAAATAGGCTGACCGGGCGTCGGTATTCTGCGCCAGCGCCTGTTCCACAAATGCGGAAAGTTGTGCATCGTTGAAACGGCTCCACCAGCGGTCCAGCCTTTCCTCGGCGGCCGGGGCCGGTGCCGCTTCGAACCGCTCGGGCAACGCGATCCTGGGGCGCGCGAGTTCGATCGACGGCGCGCAGGCCGACAGCAGCGCACAGAGCATAAACGAGGAACGGCGCGGGCCAGAAAGCGGCAAGCGGAATGACTCCAACCTTGATCGACAGCGACACGGATAGCGCGGCGACAAAAAGAAACAAGATTGTTTATTTTCAACCGGAGCTTTTTTTTGCCAATGGTTTCGTAAATGGTTGCACAACCCCCCATCGTGTCACTTAAACACAAAACCTTCCCCACAAGACGTACATC